>SLCI01000091.1 GCA_007125875.1 Kiritimatiellia bacterium
GTGGCAGGACCCGACACGCGCAGATCATGAAACTCGCGCACGTCCGGATGATTCTCCACTACTCGAGCCATGACGGATTCGGCCAGATCATATTGCGGATGGGTGCGATCAACGGGATCTACATGTACGATGGCCTTCCCACCCACCACCGACTCAACCGCCGCTTCCACGCGCTCCGCCACATCGTGAACCTCCAATGCGCTCTTCCCTGCGTCCACTTCGATATGGAGTGAGATAACCCGATTTTCACCGTATTTATGTAAAATCAAATCGTGTACACCGCGCACGCCGTTGACCCCCTGCCCCGCTGTCTCAATTTTACGAATCTCCTCCGGACACGGCGCCTCACCGAGTAGCGGATGGATGGCATCGCGTGCTGTGATTACACCGGTCCACAAGATGAATCCGGCGACACCCAGCGCCGCCCAGCCATCCGCTCCGTCCCAGCCCACGCGCGCAGCCAGCAGCGCAACAATCACTAAACCGGTGCTCATTACATCGGCGACATGATGCCAATAATCCGCCGCCAAGGCCTGCGAACTGGTGGCGCGCGCCAGTGCTTGCGCAAAGAAGGCCACCCACTGCTTGATCAAGAGCGTGACGAAGACCACGATGATCATCCAAAACGGCACGTCCAATACGCGCGGGGAAAGAATGCGGGAAATACCGAAACGGACAAACTCGATCGCCAGCACAACCAATAAGATGGCGATGACTAGCGCCGTCACCAATTCAACGCGGCCGTGCCCGAACGGGTGCCGCGAGTCACGTGGCTTACGCGCCCACCAAAAGCCCAGAATGACCACGAAGCTTGTGCCCACATCGGAGAGACTGTGAACCGCATCTGCCATCAGGGCCACACTCCCTAACCACAGTCCGAGAACCATTTTAACGAGGAAAAGTCCGCCGTTCACCACCGCACTGACCCAGCCTTGCAGAATACCCAGACGGGCCCGGTGATCCGCCGTCGTCGGATCGGCATCCGCAGGGACTACGCGCACGGCCAACCAGCCGGTTAAACCACGGGGCGGCCACGCGCGGGAGGCTCGTGAAGAGTCAGGATCATTCATGGTGAGGCACGGTTCCGTCGTTCATCGATCGGCTCTCAACCGCCACCGATAGCCAGCGACAGAAAGACCGCGTCGCCTTCCTGCAAGGTATGCGACCGTTTTGCTTTTTCCTTATTGATGAATGAAACAACGGCCTTTTGATGTTCCGGTTCGATACCAATCCGGTCCAACAAATCTTTTACGGAGGCACCCTCCGGCAACTCAACGTGCCGATCCGCATCGAGATTTTTCGCATGGATAAGGGCTATATGCTCAACTGTTACCTTCATTTGATGTTCCTTTCGTCACACCCCGGACACTTCAATCGCCAATACCGGACAGGCATCCGCTGTGTCCCGGCACTCTTCTACTAACTCGCGCGGCACCTCTTCGCGGATCGCTTGCGCGGACAGCGCATCGCTCATCTTGAACAGCTTCGGGCTCATCCCCACGCACAATTCGCACCCCGTACAAATCGACTGATCCACGCGCACCTTCATCCCGTCAAGCGTACCAGAACCCACTCCAACTGCAACAACCGTCGACGCCATAACGCGATAGGCAGCATTGCGCTTCATGCGGCGTCGTGCGAACTTTTGGTAATGAAACTCAGGAGATTAGTGAAAAGCTCATGGACAGGGAAAGTATGGGTGATGACTTTCTTGTTCGGCGCGGTAAATGTGTGGCCGGTTCAGGCGGATGGCCCGTATGAATGGGAGCGCTGGACTGATCGAATTAGCCTTTATGCCGGGCGTCACACCGATACACGCTATCTTGATATCGTGCAGGGCGAAACGCGCTTCAAAAACTCGTATGTGGCTTCCGTGACGTGGTCGACCACGGTCGATAACTGGCCGCCCTATGCGGAATGGGATGCTGAGATTGGCTTGGCGCACCATTGGGGCGAGCAACGGCATACCGAACTGAATGCGGCCATCGTATTGCGCTATATTCCCTGGCCCAACGCACAACGCTGGAGCGCCACGACAGCAATCGGCATTGGACCTTCTTTGGCATCAGCAACGCCCGTCATAGAGCGCGCTCGGGGTGGAAGGACGTCACGCCATCTACTCTATCTGCCCTTTGAAATCACGGTCGGGCCAGCGCACCGGCGCACCGAAGTGTTTGCGCGCGTGCACCATCGCTCCGGCGGATTTGATGTATTCAGTCGCGGGCGCGGCTCAAACTTTGTTGGACTCGGCTGGCGCAAGACTTTATGACCGTTTTCATTAAACAAGGAGACATCGATGTCGACTGACCCGGAAGAAGACGCAATCGAGTGGCCGATTGATGGCGTGTTGGATCTGCACCTGTTCAAGCCTAGCGAGGTGGATAGTTTGGTCCCTGAATATCTGGCAGCTTGCGGTGAGCGCGGCATCACCTCCGTGCGACTGATCCATGGCAAAGGGACCGGTCAACTACGCGAGAAAGTGCATGCGATTCTGCGCCGGCACGCAGAGGTGGAGTCTTTTCAATTGGCACCGGCGACCGCGGGTGGTTGGGGTGCCACGATCGTGCGCCTAAAACGCCAGCACTAATCAGCGATCCCGTTCCAATCGATCGACATACTCTGCTTTGAAAACATACGCATAGACTTCGCATACTTTATCGTCAGCCTGCATTGTGACACGAACTCGCACCCGCTCATATTCATCGCCTTCGTAAGCATCCAAGCGCTGCCAGGCCATTTCAGTGACACCGAGATAAACCACTCCGTCCACGGCGCAACCCGCTGCTGGACGAATGCCCGGATAATCAGCACCTCGCACAGGATAGCGAGCATACCCCGCTAACCGAGCGGACACGCGATCACAATCAGCACCGGTAACAGCTCGAAAGAAATCGAGATCAATCAGGGTTCCGTAGGCAAACAGCGCGTTCATATTTCGATTCTATACGTGACGAGGTACCCGTTGCAACCGATGCGCGACGCGATCTGCGTTCATGTGTTATGTTCAAAGAACAAAGATTACGAAGGAAAGGAGTTTGACAATGCGAGTGATGGTTCTTGGAGCAAATGGGAAGACAGGGCGCCTGGTAGTAGATATTCTCAAGGAGCGCGGTCATGCGCCGATCGCCGCTGTCCGTAAACCGGAACAGTGCGCTCATTTCGAAAACGCAGGGATAGAGGCTGTTCTAGCGGACTTGGAATGTCCATTGGATGACGTGATTAAAGACGTGGATGCGGTCATTTTCGCGGTTGGATCGGGCTCAAAAACGGGCAAAGATAAAACCGTTACGGTCGACCACTTGGGGGCCATCCGTTCAATGGTCACGGCAGCAGAAAACGGCGTCCGCCGTTATGTGATGCTGTCCTCCATCGGCGCTGACATCAACAGCCAATCGCGTATTAAGCATTATCATCGCGCCAAGGGTGCAGCGGATGACTTTTTGCGCTCATGCCATGAGGTGTTGGAGAATTCGCTGGACTGGACGATCCTGTGTCCGGGTTCCTTGATCGACGACCCGTGTGGTGATGGCATTACGGTCTCTGACAATCTACTGGAGAAGCCAGCTGATGAGGGCCGCACTTCGCGTATCAAGCTGGCACAGGCGCTGGTGCTCTGCCTGGAGAAACCGGCGACGATTGGTAAGTCGTTTGCATTGTTTGAAGGACCGACCCCAATCGAGCAGGCGTTGGATACGGTGTGAGCCTTTTGAGGACGACACGGAGGTCGTCCCTCCGGATGCTGACCAGCCGATCTCACGCAGGGCGCGGCTGATTGCCTCAAGCCCATTGCCCCGCACGCTTATGTCACCCCGAGCGAAGTCGAGGGGTCTCCATCTTCGCGCCCCTCTATGTTGACCGAACACTGCCAAGATGCAGGTCAGGCTTTGCCAGACTCTGCTGTGTGGGGCTGTGGGCTGTTGGTGGGGATTGAGATGTCTCGACTCCGCTACGCTCCGCTCGACATGACACGTTCCTTTTATTGTCGTTTCATCAGCGCGGCTCACGTTGAGATACATCCTCAACCCGGTCGATAAACTGGGGCAGGTAATACGTATCGAGACCGCAGCAACTAACCATATCCGCCTGATCAGGTCGCAAATGTCCATCATCGTCCAGCAGCGCGTCAGCAATCTGCAGATGCTGAACTTGGCCAATCACTAACGTGGTACCGTTACACTCAATATTTTTCACCTCAACCAAGTCCAAGCCAATGCGAATAGGCGATTCGTCGACATAAGGCGCGTTAAAGTCCTTGAAATAGCCTGGGGTAAATCCACAGGTCTCGAATTCACTCTGGCCGCGCCAAGTCTTCGATGCCGTTTCGTGTGCCACGCGGTAGATCGATTGCGTGACGGCATTTATGGAGAATTGGCCGGAAGACAAAATATTCGTGCGGGTATCCTGTTTTGCCGCTGGCGGTCTCAGCAATAGCCCCATCAAGGGCGGATTGGCACCGATGTGAGTGCAGGAGTTGAACATGGCGAGATTGGTTTGTCCCTGTTCGTTGACAGTTCCAACTAACACGGCAGGGCGAAATCCGCTGGCACCATTCATCAAATTGATTCGATAACTCCGCTCGAGTGCCAATATATCTTGATGCGTAAAATAGGCCATCAGCCTTACTCCTTGTTTGGCAACAAATACGTTTGTGCGAAGCGGCGTGCGGCAGCGGACAAATCTTCCTTGGCTGACTTTAACACCTCTTGCAATGGCACTCCATCGGGTGCTGCCGCCCATGCGAAGGTCAAACCAGCTTCCCGGCATATCGACTCGGGCACTTGGACGCTACCCGCAATCACACCCACCTTTGCATCGGTCCCTTGCGCCATGCGCAAGACACCGGAAACGACTTTGCCACGTAATGATTGTTCATCGAAACGCCCCTCGCCGCTAATCACCCAATCGGCATCTGCCAGCGCTGCGCGCAAGCCGCTAGCCTCCATCACGGTATCGATGCCCGGCACCAGTTTGGCATCGGCACAGGCGATCATCCCCGCCGAGAGCCCCCCCGCTGCACCTGCACCGGGCACGTGATCGATCTCTACGTCCAACTGTTGACGTGCGCAGTCTGCCCAATGGCGCAAACCTTCGTCCAACTGGCCTACCATGGCTGGGGTTGCACCTTTTTGTGGACCAAAGACGGCGGCTGCGCCGTCGGGCCCGGTCAACGGGTTATTGACGTCACACAACACCTCGACCGGCACTGCGACCCGTTGTTCAGGCGGCACGATACGCGCAATCTCCCGCAGCCCTTCTCCACCTAAGCCAATCGGCTCATTCGCCTCATTCAAGAATTGCCAGCCCAACGCCATCGCCGCTCCAACTCCGCCGTCAACTGTGGCACTTCCACCGACCGCAAGAATGATGCGGCGTGCGCCATAATCCAATGCTGCGCGCATGCATTCGCCTGTACCGTAGGTGGTGGTCTTGAGCGGATTGAGTTGGTCTTCCGTTAACAACATGATGCCGCTGGCCGAGGCCATTTCGATTACGGCGGTCTGATCTTCTGCAAACCAAACAAAACCAGCATCCACTTGCTGTTCGGGCAAGGGCCCCATCGCTTTACACGGGATCCACTCGCCGCTTCGCGCGGTCATCAAAGCAGACGCTGTGCCCTCCCCCCCATCGGCCATCGGCAACAAGACCGTCTCGACGTCAGGTGCCACCGAATGTATTGCATCGCGAATTCGCTCACAGGCTTCGACCGCAGATATCGTGCCCTTGAGGGAATCCATCGCGATGACTACCTTCATTGCGAAGGCTCCTCATCCAGCAAGCTAAA
>SLCI01000095.1 GCA_007125875.1 Kiritimatiellia bacterium
ATCAAGTCCAGTATGATGAGGTCGTAGGTGGCTTGCCCCTTGTCATTCGCTTCGAACAGTGCAATCGCTTCACGGCCACTGGCGATGACTTCAACTTGATAGCCCAGTGCGGAGAGCAGCGTCTTGGCCGTTTCACCCTCCGCGGCATTGTCGTCCACAACTAGAATGGATTCGGTGCCGGTCCATTCTTTCGGTGTTTCAACCGCCGTCGCGCCATTGTCCAGTATCGGGAGGTAGATGCGGTACTCTGTTCCGAGGCGCGGTTTTACATCGATTTCGATGCAGCCGCCATGGACGTGGGCGATGTGGTGTATGGCCGTTAGCGTGAGGGCCGTTGAGTCGGTATGGCCATCAATCACACGGGCCTGAAAAGGCTCAAAAGCATGCTGCATGTTGTGCAACGGTGCATCAGGACACATGTCGGTGACTTTGATGGCTAGGCAGCCTTTCGATGAACCGCCATGGTCGGGCGGAAAGTGTGATGCCTCGGCGCGAATGGTGATCGCCCCACCTCGCGTCATGCCTACCGCGGAAAAGGCCAACAGATTTCGTAGCATCGCTTGTAAGCAAACGGGCGAGCCTTGAATCTGCGGCAGGCTGTTCGGGATAGCGCAATGCAGCTGAACGGTCGGCGCGAGACGATGTAGCTCGCGGATCGTTTGTTCGTCGAGGAAGGTCGGTAGTATGGCGGCAGGGTCGATCGGGACGAGGGCTTGGGGTGGACAATGGGCAATAATCTTGAGGTCCCGCGTCAGTCGGTGTAGCGCCTCGGCGGCTGAGGTTCCGTTGGTCGTCAAACTCTTCTCTATGTAATCGGCCATGCCGCCCGCCATCTGCCGAATCGCGGACATGCGCACGTCATGTTGTTTGCGGACTTGCGCGATTTCAGACCGGCGCCGGGATCGTTTGCGATCCGCCAGCAGTTGGCGGCGCAGCCGGATATCATCGAGGACCGAACGCACGCGCTCCTGCAAGAGCTCAGGTTGCGCGGGCTTTTGAATGAAGTCATCCGCACCCTGGCGAACCGCCTCCATTGCGCGATCCACCGTGCCGAAACCGGTAATCAGAATGAAGCCGATATCATCCGTATGTCGGCGGACTTGCTCCAGCAGTTGGAGGCCGTCCATGTCTCCCATCATCAGGTCGGATAGGATGAGTTGAACCGGTTCACGGTCCAGCAGGGTCAATGCTTGTTCCGCCGATTCTGCGGTGCTGACAGTATATCCCATCTGCTTGAGGTTGACCGCAAAGCCGGATCGCACCAATTCGTCGTCATCCACAATCATAATGTGTTCATGACTCATGATGTTGCCTCTCGCTGTGGGATGGTGAGCGTGAAGGTCGATCCTTGTCCTGGTTCGCTTGCAACATCAATGGTGCCGTGCGCTTGTCGCAACATCGATGCCGCCACAACCAGTCCAAGCCCAGTTCCGCGCGCTCCTTTAGTGGTGAAGAAGGGCGTGAAAATTTGCTGTAGCGTTTCCGGGGACATGCCCTCGCCGGTATCCGAGATCTGGATGACGCAACCTTCCTCCCGATGATCCGCTTCGATTGTGATGGTGCCGCCTTCGGGCATCGCATCCCGTGCATTCATTAAAATATTCAGCAACACTTGAGAGAGTTCCCGTTCATCCATGTACACGCCGACGCATTCATTCTGATGGCGAACCGTGATGTCGATGCCCGCCCGGGCGAATGGTGATTCGATCAGTTTGGTAACAAAGTTGATGGCATCCTTGCAGAGTGCGCCGGTCTTTTGCCTGTGATCATGAGGTTGGCCTAGTGCCAAGAGCTGGTTCACGAGGTCGGAAATGCTTTGTATCCCTTGGTCGATCATCTGCAGGCTGGCGAGGGCCTCAGTGTTGTCGGCCAGCTTCGCCCGCAGCTGAGACAGATGGCTCATCATGCCTTGCAGGGGATTATTTATTTCGTGGGCCATCCCAGCGGCCAGTAGGCCGATGGTGTTGAGGCGGTCAGTCCGCGCCAGAATCTCGCGTTTCCGTTCCTCCTCCGTTTTCAAGCGTTCTTCAGCACGTTTGCGCTCGGTGATGTCTTCCGAGATGCCCAGCAAATACTGTGGTGCGCCGTCACCATTCCGTAAGGGAATTTTCAGTGTGCGCAGAATTCGTTCGCCTTTGTAGCGGGTTTGTATGCGCTCCTCTGGAATTTCGACGACCTTATCTTGTGCAAGCACTTCGCGATCTTTTTGGGTGAAAAAGTCGGCCTCCTCTGGGGGGAAAAAGTCGTAGTCTGTTTTTCCCAGCATCTCGGAGCGCGAAAAGCCCAGCAATTCTTCACCGGCACGATTAAAGCGAACGAAGCGTAGATCCTTTGCGTCCTTGACGAAAATCATGTCGGGGATGTTTTCGACAATCGAGTGGAGAAACAGAGCCGTGTCGGAGGCATCCAGTAGCGTCTCGTCCTGAATACGTCCCGCCGAGTCCCTGTTGCTGAAGGAGTCCATGGTATAGCCTCATTCCGTAGAGTTATCATACCCGAAACCGTCTCAAACTGCTATCTCATACTTGATTTCAGACACCGCTTTGGTAGTGTGATACCCCTCATTGCCGGATGGTGTAACGGTAGCACAGCAGACTCTGAATCTGTTTGTCTAGGTTCAAATCCTAGTCCGGCAACCACTTATGCATAATCAGTTGTTGCCCTTTTGCGCGGTTTACGCGTTGCCTGTCTTCTTCCTCGTGTGGTCCAGCGATTTCTTGGCGTGATATCGGCCGTCGGCATTCTTGACCGATCCGATATATAGGCATATATATATCGGAATGAAGTTGCAGGTCAAAGTCTCGCTGGCCGACGATCAGGATGAGGAGTTCTGTGGGCCGGGTCTGTTGCAACTGCTGGATGGTATCCGTCGCACGGGCTCCATTCAGCAGGCGGCCAAAGCGATGAATCTCTCCTACGTGAAGGCCCTCAAGATTCTGAATCGGCTTGAGGAGGCGATGGGAGAACCTGTTTTGATTCGCCACAAGGGCGGCGCTGAGCGGGGCAGCTCGACACTCACGCCGTTTGCGCGAATCTTCATGCGCGATTTTGTGGCGTTACGAAAGACTATTCAACACGATGCTCGGCGAGCCTCCCGAGCATTCCTCAAGCAATACGAAAGAAGAGGGGAATGAGAATTCTTGGCTTGGTCACACTTGCCTTCTGCTTTGTGTTCGGAGGTCATACGCACGCCAGTCAGCGTCTCATGATCGCCGCGGCGGCGGATCTGCGGTTCGCGCTGGACGACATCCTGACGATTTATCGCTCGACGCATCCGAACGCACAGATTGAGGTGGTCTACGGATCGTCCGGGAAGATGACGACCCAAATCCTGAACGGTGCGCCCTACGATGTCTTTTTCTCCGCAGACATTTCCTTTCCGGAACGCTTGTATCGTGAAGGCTTCGCCATGACGAAGCCCAGTGTGTACGCGGTCGGTCGGATCGTTCTGTGGAGCAAGCGACACGATGCTTCTAGCATGACGCTTCACGATCTTCTGCAGCCATCGATCCGTCGCGTGGCCATTGCACAGCCGGCACATGCCCCGTACGGGCTGCGAGCGAAGGAGGCGCTCATGGAGCTTGGCCTGTGGGAGGAGATTCAACCCAAACTCGTTTTTGGCGAAAACATCGCGCACACGGCTCAGATGGTTGAATCGAAAGCTGCGGATGTCGGGATTATTGCCCTTTCCCTAGCGCTGTTTCCGGCCTTGGCTACACACGGTTACCACCTGATTGATGAACAATTACACAACCCATTGACGCAAGGCTATGTCGTTACCCGATACGGCAGGAACAACGCGCTAGCGCAGGACTTCGCAGCGTTCATGACGGGGCAAGACGCGCGAGCCATTATGGAAGAATTCGGTTTTATTTTGCCGGAGTTCGATGATTGAGCTATCTCCAGCCGATTGGGTGGCCATCCGCCTCACATTGAAGCTCGGTCTCTACACGACCGGGATTCTGCTGCTGATTGGTACGCCGTTGGCCTGGTGGTTGGCGAGTGGCCGCTCACCCTTGCGCACTGCCGTGCAGTCGGTGGTCGCGCTGCCGATTGTGCTTCCGCCTACCGTGCTCGGTTTCTATCTCCTCATCCTGCTCGGCCCGCGAGGCTGGATTGGCGGGACGCTCGAATCGATGGGGTTTACCCATCTCGCTTTCACATTCACCGGCATTTTGATCGGGTCGGTCTTCTATTCACTGCCGTTTGCAGTGCAGCCGCTTTACCAGGCCTTTGTGGCGATTGGGCGACGCCCGGTCGAAGTGGCCGCTTCGCTCGGCGCGGGGCCACTAGACCGGTTTTTCACGGTCATCCTGCCGCTGACGCGGGGCGGATTCATTGTGGCTGCCACCTTGAGCTTTGCGCATACACTTGGCGAGTTCGGTGCCATTCTCATGATCGGCGGCAGCATTCCGGGGCGTACGAAGGTGTTGTCCATCATGATTTATGATCACGCCGAGGCCATGAATTATGCCGCCGCACACCAACTTTCATTACTGCTTCTGTCTTTCGCGTTCCTCGTATTGTTCATCATTTATACCGTCAACCGTCGTTTCGATGTGGTGCGGCCATGAAGCTGGAAATCAAAGCTCGACTGAGTTACGGATCATTCACGCTGGATGTGAATGAAGCCATTCCGCTGCAGGGTGTGACGGCTTTGTTTGGTCGTTCCGGTTGCGGCAAGACCACGCTGCTCCGCGTGATTGCGGGCCTGGAGCGTCCGGCCGCTGCCTGTGTGCGATACGGCGATCAGGTTTGGCAGAGCGAGTCTTCGTTCCGTCCACTGGCCCGACGCAGGATCGGCTTGGTGTTTCAGGAACACAGTTTGCTGCCCCATCGTAACGTGCGGGGCAATCTTGAATATGGCTATAAACGCACGCCACCGGAGTTACGTCGCTTGCAGCTGAAAGATGTTTGCGAACTACTCGGTATTGGAGAGTTACTTGAGCGTCGCGTGGATCAGCTCTCGGGGGGGCAGCGCCAACGCATTGCGTTGGGTCGGGCCTTATTATGCAGTCCGCAACTGTTGCTGCTCGATGAACCTTTGGCCGCGCTCGACACACAGACGAAGCGTGAAATTATGCCCTTTCTGGCTCGTTTGGCGCGTGAAGTGGGTGTCCCCATCCTGCTAGTCACCCATGTGCCCGACGAAGTCGAGCGACTCGCAGACCGTGTGGCCTTTATGGATGACGGGCGCGTGGAGCGGGTGGAGCGCTTGCAGGACGCGTTGACGCGACCCGATTCGCCGCTGTTCGATGAAGAAGGACCGGTGACCGTGTTGGAGGGAGCATTATCCTCGGCGGACGAGGAGGGCTTGTGCCAATTTGAGTGCGATGGTGTCGCCTTGCGCGTGCCTGATCGCGGCGGGACGCCGGATGAAAGCCCTCAGCGCCTACGTGTTCGGGCGCGCGATGTAATTCTGGCTGTCAAAGATCCCGAGGGGATCAGCGTGGTCAATCACCTCCCAGTTACGATTGAGTCTGTTAATCCCGGCCTGCATGGCGAGAGCCTCGTGGTCACACGTCTATCCAATGGTCAGGCGCTGCTGGCGCAGATCACCACCGCCTCGATGCGCCGCCTAAATCTTACGGCGGGCTCCCGCTGTCTGGCCTTGATCAAGTCTTTGGCGCTACATCGCCCGGCGGAAACGCCGATATAGCATTCATTAAAACCAACGCGCCCGCTCCCCGGTGAGGGAAAGCGGGCACGCCGTGTTTGATTTGTTGAATCCGCCGGATTATACCTGTTCCTATAACCCTTCGGCAC
>SLCI01000143.1 GCA_007125875.1 Kiritimatiellia bacterium
CCTCCGGAAACTGGATTGGTTGACTGAGATCCCCCTGAGACGCATAGGCCATTTGCATCGGATAGATTTCTTCGAACTTTTTGGCTAAACCGATTGCGGGAAGCGATTGCAACCCCAGCGCATCCAATTCACGACGGGCCGCCCGCAACTGCGTGATGCCACCATCCAGAATGACCAAGTCCGGCAGCGCGCCTTTCTCTTCCAGCACGCGACTGTAGCGACGCCGGATTACTTCCGCCATCATCCCTGGGTCATCACTGCCCTCGATCGTTTTGATCCGAAACAGTCGATAACGATTCCGCTGAGGCAATCCTTCCACAGCGCACACCATGCTGCCCACCGCGAACGTGCCTGAGATGTTGGAAATATCGTAGGTCTCGATCATCGACGGTGGCGAAGACAAGCCCAGTGCCTGCTGTAATTGCAGCACACCTGCCCTGCCCTCTTCCACTTTCAACTCAAGTGACTTCGCGCCACGGATTCGGCGCTTCACAGCCTCCTGCAATAGGAATAGGGTATCGCGCAGTGCCGCCGCTTTCTCAAAATCCTGGTTTTCCGCGGCTTTCTTCATCGCCTCGCGAATACTGGTCAAGCGTTCGGGCTGTTCGCCCCGCATGAAGGACAGCGCCTCGTCAACTCGGGCGCGATACGTGTCCTGATCCACGCGTCCCACGCATGGAGCCGAGCAGAAACGAATCACGTCATTCATGCAATGCTTGTAATCGGCTGGGCCCGGCACCGTCGGACGACAGACCCGCAAACCAAACTCTTTTTCCACGAATTCCTTGGCCGTGTAAGCCGCGGCGGAGTTTGCGTAGGGCCCGAAATAAATCGCACCGTCCTCCTTCTTAATTCGGCAGGTCGTGAATCGGGGAAACGGTTCCGAAAGATCGATTCGCATCAACAGAAAACGTTTATCATCGCGAAAAAGCACGTTGTAGCGCGGCCGATACTCTTTGATCAGCCGCCCTTCCGTGATGGTTGCCTCAGCCTCATTGCGCAACACGAGAATATCGAAATCAGCAATACTACGGATCAATCCGCGCAATTTGGGCTCGGCAGATCGTAAGGTGCCTTGGCGGAAATAGGATCGCACGCGGTTCCGCAACGAAGAGGCTTTCCCGACATAAATGATCTTCCCCTGCTGATCGCGCATGAAATACACCCCCGGCTTGTTGGGGAGCGTCTGCAGCTTACGCTTCACTTTTTCGGGCACTGACATGGGGAGATGATACGGCTTAAAAGTCCGCCAAGCAAGTGACAGCCATAGACCTGCCACACGATTAAACCGTTTAGCCGGATATTTGGATATATATTGATATTGTGCAGGATAAAGGATAGTCTCCTACCATCATGAATACTTTAGAGAAGCTGAAACAACTGGCATCCCAGCGCATTTTGATCCTCGACGGCGCGATGGGGACGATGATCCAAAGCTACAAGCTGGAGGAGGCAGATTATCGCGGCGAGCGGTTTGCGGACCATCCGGGCGACCTGAAGGGCAACAACGACCTGTTGGTCCTGACCCGGCCGGACATCATCAAAGCCATCCACCTCGCCTACTTGGAGGCCGGTGCCGACATTCTGGAGACAAACACCTTCAATTCGACCTCGATCGCCATGGCCGACTATCAGATGGAGGATCTGGTTTACGAATTGAATCAGGAAGCCGCCCGTTTAGCGCGTGAGGCCGCCGATGAGATGGAAACGCGCACGCCTGACCGGCCCCGATTCGTTGCCGGCGTTCTCGGGCCGACCAATCGCACGGCCTCGATCTCGCCGGACGTCAATAATCCCGGTTACCGCAATGTGAGTTTCGATCAACTGGTCGAAGCCTACACAGAAGCGATCCGCGGGCTAATCGATGGTGGTGCCGACATTATTTTGGTTGAGACGGTGTTCGATACGCTCAACTGCAAAGCGGCGCTCTATGCGATCGAGCAGTATTTCACCGATCATAACGTTCACTATCCCGTCATGATCAGCGGTACCATCACTGATGCCAGCGGCCGCACGCTGTCCGGACAGACGACGGAGGCGTTCTGGAATTCCGTCGCCCATGTTCGTCCTTTCAGCATCGGTTTAAACTGTGCGTTGGGCGCGAAGCAAATGCGGCCCTACGTGGAAGAGCTTTCCCAGGTAGCTGACACATTCGTGAGTGCACATCCGAATGCCGGACTGCCAAACGAGTTCGGCGAGTATGACGACACGCCAGAGGATATGGCTGCCGTGGTGAAGGAATTCGCAACGTCCGGCTTCCTCAACATCGTCGGTGGCTGTTGCGGCTCCTCGCCCGCCCACATTAAGGCGATTGCTAAGGCGATGGCCGAGTGCGCACCACGCGTGCCGCCCCAATTACCACCCTACCTGCGCCTAAGCGGACTGGAGCCGTTCACCGTCCGGCCCGATTCCAACTTCGTCAATGTGGGCGAACGCACGAACGTCACCGGTTCACTCAAATTCGCCCGATTGATCAAAGCAGACGATTTTGAGACGGCCTTGGATGTGGCCCGCGAACAGGTTGAAAATGGCGCGCAGATCATCGACATCAACATGGACGAGGGACTGCTCGACTCGCAAGAGGTGATGGTCAAGTTTCTCAACCTGATCGCCTCCGAACCCGATATCTCGCGCGTGCCGATTATGATCGACTCATCGAAATGGTCGATCATCGAAGCGGGCTTAAAGTGTGTGCAAGGCAAAGCAATCGTAAACTCGATCAGTCTAAAGGAGGGCGAGGAGGAGTTTATCCGGCAAGCTCGCATGATCCGACGTTACGGCGCTGCTGTGATTGTGATGGCCTTCGATGAAGTGGGCCAAGCCGACACCCGGGCGCGAAAAGTAGAGATTTGTCAGCGCGCCTATCAGGTCCTGACTGAGCAGGTCGGTTTCCCGCCGGAAGACATTATTTTTGACCCCAACATCTTTGCCATCGGCACCGGCATCGAGGAACACAACAACTACGCAGTCGACTTTATCGAGGCCTGCACCGAAATTCGAAAAGTTTGTCCTCACGTGAATATCAGCGGCGGCGTCAGCAATGTCTCGTTCTCGTTCCGCGGCAACAATCCCGTCCGGGAAGCGATCCACTCCGTGTTTCTTTATCACGCTGTGAAGGCCGGACTCTCGATGGGCATTGTGAATGCCGGACAATTGGCGGTCTATGAGGATTTGCCCGATCAATTACGTGAGCGCGTAGAGGACGTGGTGCTGAATCGGCGATCCGACGCGACCGAACGGCTGATGGAAATCGCGGGTGACTACACCGGCGAGGCGCGCAAAAAAGTGCAGGACTTGAGCTGGCGCGAACAAGACGTCAATGGTCGCCTCGGGCACGCACTGGTGCACGGTATCACGGACTACATCGATGGGGACACCGAGGAGGCGCGCCAGAACTTCGAGCGTCCCATCCAGGTGATCGAAGGCCCGCTGATGGATGGCATGAAAATCGTCGGCGACCTGTTTGGCGCGGGCAAAATGTTCTTGCCTCAAGTGGTCAAGAGCGCGCGCGTGATGAAAAAGGCCGTCGCCTATCTGATCCCCTTCATTGAGGAGGAGAAGCGAGCCTCCGCATCAACCGAGACCAACGGGAAAGTACTGATCGCGACCGTAAAAGGCGATGTGCATGATATCGGCAAAAATATTGTCGCGGTCGTATTGCGCTGTAACAACTACGACGTCATCGACATGGGCGTGATGGTGCCTTGCGCCAAGATTCTTGAAAAGGCGATGGAGGAAAAGGTCGACGTAATCGGGCTCAGCGGCCTGATAACGCCATCGCTCGACGAAATGGTACACGTCGCCGCCGAGATGACACGCGAGGGTTTTACGATTCCCCTGCTAATCGGCGGCGCGACAACTTCGAAAGTGCATACCGCGGTCAAAATCGAACCCAAGTATGAGCATGGCGTGATCCATGTGACCGATGCCTCTCGCGCCGTCGGCGTGGTCAGCCAATTGCTGAATAAAGAGCAGCGCGCCGGATATCTGTCGGGCGTGCACTCTGACTACGACGAAATCAGGACTCGCCACAAAGGCAAAAAAGCAAAGTCGAACTGGTACACGCTCGAGGAATCCCGACAGCATAAGCTGCCAACCGACTGGACCACGTATACCCCCCCTGCCCCAACATTTCTGGGTGTGCGCGGTTTTCGTGAGTACTCGCTAGAGACCTTACGCAATTACATCGATTGGACGCCGTTCTTCGCCACCTGGGAGTTGGCCGGCCAGTATCCCCGTATTCTAGAAGATGAAGTCGTTGGCGAGGAGGCCACCAAGCTATTTGCCGATGCCAATGCGATGCTGGACCGCCTGATCGCGGAGCAATGGATCAAGGCACATGCCGCAATCGGCTTTTTCCCGGCCAACAGCATTAACGATGATGACATCGAAATTTATACCGACGATACCCGCACTGAAGTGCGAGCGGTCGTGCACTGCTTGCGTCAGCAAATGATCAAGCCGCCTGGCCGCCCCAATATGTGCCTCGCCGACTTCGTGGCCCCCAAAGAGAGTGGCGTAAAGGATTACATCGGCGGATTTGCGGTCACCGCAGGTGACGGCACAGACGAGGTCGCCGCCCGTTTTGAGGCCGATCACGACGATTACAACAGCATTATGATCAAGGCGTTGTGTGATCGCCTGGCTGAAGCGTTTGCCGAACACATGCACGAACGGGTGCGCCGTGAGTTCTGGGGCTATGCGACCGACGAGGCGCTCGATAACGACGCGTTAATCGCGGAGAAGTATCGCGGGATCCGGCCTGCGCCGGGCTATCCGGCCTGTCCCGATCACACCGAAAAGGGCGGTCTCTTTGAGTTGATTGATGCAACTGAGCACACCGGCTTAACTTTGACCGAAAGCTACGCGATGTGGCCGACGGCGGCCGTCAGCGGGATGTATTTCGCACACCCTGAGTCGGCTTATTTTGGGATTGGAAAGATTAATCGCGATCAAGTGGAGGAGTATGCACAGCGTAAAGGCATGGAATTGCCCGTTGCGCAACGGTGGCTATCCCCCATTCTCGGCTATGATCCGGACGAAGCGTAAAGGCTACTAATGACGTATCAAGAAATGGACTGGAGCACGTGGAAACCCGTTGAACGGGCGACCCTTATTTTTGTTATTCGGGATCAACAGGTGCTGTTGATTCACAAAAAGCGCGGTCTGGGTGCTGGCAAAATTAATGGTCCCGGCGGACGTCTTGATCCCGGCGAAACATCGGCCGTTTGCGCCGTGCGGGAAGTGGAAGAAGAAGTCTGCGTAACGCCGCAGAATCTGCGGTTATGCGGCGAACTGCAGTTTCAATTTGTAGACGGACATTCCATTCATGGTCTCATCTATCGTGGCGATGACATTGAGGGCGAACTGGCTGAAACTGATGAGGCCATTCCTTTTTGGTGTCCGCTGGATGAAATCCCCTATGGCAAAATGTGGATGGACGACCGCATCTGGTTTCCGTTGATGCTGACGGACCGCTACTTCATCGGCCGGTTCCTATTCGACGACGACCTCATGTTGGGCTGCGAAATCCTGCCGCAAGACGCCCCCCCCACCGAAGCGCCGTTCTGAGTGGGAGCTAAGCAGCCGCTTGTATCGTCGTGGCTGCCGACGATAGGGTGTGTTGATTCATTTTGAATCGTGAGTTGAATCCGGCGATCCGCAAGCGGACGCCCTACAGAAGACTCGGATAACCAAGCTGCAGGGCCATCACTTGCGACGCGCCGCGAACAAATCAACACACCCATTAGGC
>SLCI01000110.1 GCA_007125875.1 Kiritimatiellia bacterium
ACGAGCTCCATAACGATGTAGAGCTGGCCGCGCTCCTGGCCACAGGAATAGATCTGGACGACATTCGGATTATTCAGGGCGGCGGCGGCCCGCGCTTCGCGAATGAAGTTGTCGGCAAACGTTTTGTCATTCGCCAGCGACTTCTGCATCACCTTGATCGCAACATAGCGACCCAGCGTTGAATCAAAGGCGCGGTACACCGCGCCCATGCCCCCCTTACCTAGCTCGTTGAGGAGCAGGAAAGAACCAAGACGTAGCGGCGCATTTTGTTTGGTTTCGCATTGCGGACAGATAATGGGTGTAAAGGGGGCGACACCACTTAAATCCATGTGGTGCCCACACTTTGCACACGCCAGCCGGTCGACTTCATCCGCGTCGATGTTTATGGAGTCATCAAATCCCACGTTTCATCTATCTCCCACGGAGATACCATACCGAATAGACCACACAAGTGGCAATGTTGTTCGGGGAAAGATCGCGGTTTGAAAAATCAGACCAACCGATTGAGTTTAAACCAATCCAGCATGATCCCGATGGGCATCGTGAGGCGATATCTTGTGCAGCGTGATGCGCTCATGCTGGCGAACAAAATAATCGAGCTTCCACTGATCGGGGAAAAGTATCACGAGGTGGCCACTCACATCTTCAGCCAGCCGCACACCATCGCCAAGAAATTTGCCCTCAAAAACGCTGCGGTCGAAGTCCAAATCAAACCAGCGAATCTGCTGGTACGGTGCAGGCTCAAGTCGGGCATCGGCGCCATACTCGTTCTCAAGCCGATACAGCACCACTTCGAATTGCAATTGACCAACCGCCCCCAGCAGTGGAGTGCTGCCACCATCGTCCTGCAAGTTGAATGATTGGATAACGCCTTCATCCATCAATTGGCCTAAACCGGATTGAAATTGCTTCATTTTGCCCGTGCCCACGGGGCGAATAAAGGCGAACGCTTCGGGAGGAAAGCGGGGTATCTCGTCATACGTAATCGCGGGATTCGTTGTCAGCGTATCGCCGATCCGAAACGAGCGGTGCATCACCAAGCCGACAATGTCGCCCGGGTACGCGACATCCACAGATTCCCGTTCTTGACCAAAAAGTTTTTGCGTATACGAGAGGCGGATCGGCTTTCCGCCCGCCGGATCATGCACCACCATGTCTTTCTCGAATAGGCCCGAGCAGACCCGCACAAAAGTGAGCCGATCGCGATGCCGCGGATTCATGTTGGCCTGCACCTTAAAGACGAATCCTGAAAAGTCCGGATGCGTGGTGGGGACCAACTCCTCGCCGGAATAACGTGCTTGCGGCGGCGCGCCATGCTCCACGAAATAATCTAACAGTAGCTGCACGCCAAAATTCGTAATTCCGCTACCGAAAAAGACCGGCGTGATCTGGCCTGCCATGACGTGCTCTTCATCCCACGCTTCGCCCGCAGTTCCCAGCATTTCAAGCTCTTCCAGCCACGCTTCATACACTTCGGGGCGGAACTGCGCTTCAATTTGCGGGTCATTCATCCCGCTCAATTTGGCCGGCGCCCGATACGCGCCATGCTCGGTACGATCGAACAGATGCAGCTGTTTTTTGAGCCGATCATAGACCCCGCGGAACTCATTCCCGCTACCCAGTGGCCAAGTGACCGGAAATGCGCCGATCCCGAGCACGCGCTCCAACTCATCGATCAGCGCCAACGGATCCTGTGCGGGACGATCCATCTTGTTCATGAACGTGAAGATCGGAATTCCACGTAATCGACAGATCTCGAACAGTTTGCGGGTGCGCTCCTCAATGCCTTTGGCTGCGTCGATCACCATGATCACGCTGTCCACTGCTGTCAGCACGCGATAGGTGTCTTCGCTGAAATCCTTATGGCCGGGGGTGTCCAACAGGTTGATCACGCAGTCGCGATAATCGAACTGCAGCAAGGTCGACGAGACCGAGATGCCACGCTCTTTTTCAAGTTCCATCCAGTCCGATGTCGTGGTGCGTTGGTTACGGCGCGCCCGAACGGATCCCGCCAACTGAATCGCGCCACCATACAGGAGAAGCTTTTCCGTCAGCGTGGTTTTTCCGGCATCCGGATGCGAGATGATGGCAAAAGTCCGGCGCCGATTGATTTCTGCAGTGCGTTGTTTGGTGTCCATAGGATTGGGGCGCGGAGCGTATAGGAAGGGGGATGTGGTGTCAACTAGCGGAGGGAAGCGGTCAGCCATTTTCGTTACGGCGTCCTGTTTTCGATCGCGCCGCAGGATCGGGATCAGCCGGGGAGATGCGAGGAATTGTCCCCAGCGGGCTTGTCCCGCTGGAGCAAAAGTTTCGAGAGATCTACGGGCTTAAGGCTGAGAAATCGATTGGAGCGAGTCCGGCGGCTCCTCATTACTCGCTCCAATCGGTGGCGACGTTCTTTGCATCGTGCCGCAAAGCCAAAACGTCCGCTTCAGCAAGACTAGCTCGCTGGGGGCGCAAAGCAGGTCCCGTATCCGCATGCAAATCCTCAAGCGCGAGTCTTTGAAAAAGAATTTTTGCTTGGAGCCAACTATTAATGTACATAGGTGCGTCTTAAGCGCTTGGGCTGCACACAAATATTTTCCCGAAGATAGGCATGGAAATTTCTAATCCTCACGCATTTGATCGTCGGCATATCGGACCGGACGCGGCTGAACAAGCGGCCATGCTGGATGCGCTAGGCGTTGAGTCGCTGGATGCACTGATCGACGACACGATTCCGGAAACCATCCGTGCCCGCGAGCCGCTGCCGCTTGCTGCGCCAATCAGTGAGCACGCTGTGCTGGATCATCTAAGAGCGATTGGTGATCAAAATGTGATCAATAAGTCCTACATCGGGATGGGATATCACGATTGCATCACCCCGCCCCCGATCTTGCGGAATATCTTCGAAAATCCGGCTTGGTACACGCCGTACACGCCCTACCAGGCGGAAATTGCGCAAGGCCGGCTCGAATCCTTGATGAATTTCCAGACCATGGTGGCCGACTTGACCGGCATGGACTTGGCCAACGCCTCGTTATTGGATGAGGCCACCGCGGCGGCCGAAGCCATGACGCTATTGCACCGCGTTCATCGTCGCCGCGGCAAGAATGCTCCGACTGCCCAACGATTTTTAATCACGGATCGATGTGCGCCCCATGTGTTGGCGGTTCTGCAAACGCGCGCCGAACCACTGGATATCGAATGGGTCGTGGTGCCTCCCGCCGAAATGGAATTTGATGATTCCGTATTCGGTGCCTTGCTGTATACGCCAGATGACGATGGGGCACTGCACGATTGGACCGTTCTGATTGATCAAGCGCATCAGGCGGGCGCGAAGGTCGCGGTGGGCAGTGATTTGATGGCGCTTACGCTGATTCGCCCGCCGGGCGAAATGGGTGCCGATATCGTGTTCGGTTCGGCACAGCGATTTGGTGTGCCGCTCGGATACGGTGGCCCGCATGCCGCGTTTTTTGCGGTGCGCGATGCGCTTAAACGCGAGGTTCCCGGCCGTATTGTCGGCGTCTCGCAGGCGCGTGATGGCCGTCCCGCGTATCGTCTCGCCTTGCAGACGCGCGAGCAACATATTCGGCGGGAGAAAGCGACTTCCAATATTTGTACGGCGCAAGCGTTGCTGGCCAACATGGCGGCCATGTACGCGGTCTATCATGGTCCGGACGGGCTGAAGGCGATTGCTACGCAGATTCATCGACGCACCGTTCAGCTCGCGCGCGGATTGGACGCGCTGGGGTACGGTCTTTTGCCGTCACCGTATTTCGATACCTTGCACGTGGTGACAGAATCCGCCAGCGCGATTCAGGCGGCAGGCTGGCAAGCGGGCATCAACCTGCGCCGCTTTGACCAGAATGCCCTCGGCATCTCGCTGAATGAGACAACCTCGGCTACGGACGTCGCAGAACTGCTGGAATTCTTTGCCGGTCAAGCCGGCCAGCCGGTACCGAAGCTTGATGAAGCAGCGACCAGTATTCCCGCTGAACTGCAGCGGACCACGCCCTATTTGACGCATCCTGTGTTTAGTCAGCACCGTTCGGAAACGGAATTGATGCGCTACATCAAGCAGTTGGAGCGCAAGGATCTCGGCCTCGACACGTCCATGATCTCGCTGGGCTCGTGCACAATGAAGTTGAATGCCGCCGTACAGCTAATGCCCGTTTCTTGGCCGGCGTTCAGTTGGTTGCATCCCTTCGTGCCGGAGGATCAGGCCCGGGGGTATCAACAGATTTGCGCCGAGCTGGAGCGCGACCTCGCCGTGATCACCGGGTTGGACCACGTTTCGCTGCAACCGAATTCCGGCGCGCAAGGGGAGTTTGCGGGGTTGATGGCGATTCGGAGCTGGCATCGCGCCAATGGCCAATCGCATCGCCGCGTGGCCTTGATCCCGACATCCGCTCACGGCACGAACCCAGCGTCTGCGATCATGGCGGGGATGCAGGTGGTGCTGGTGTCGTGTAAGGAGGACGGCAGCATCGACGTGGACGATTTACAGCGCAAGCTGGCAGCGCACAAGGACACGCTGGCGGTGCTGATGATCACCTATCCGTCGACGTTTGGTGTGTTTGACGAAGGGGTCGAGACGATTTGTCGCTGGGTGCACGAGCACGGCGGACAAGTCTATATGGATGGCGCCAATTTGAATGCCCAGGTTGGTCTCACCTCGCCGGGCCGGATCGGGGCCGACGTCTGCCACCTGAACCTGCACAAGACATTCTCGATCCCGCACGGCGGGGGCGGACCCGGCATGGGGCCCATTGCCGTGGCGTCGCACTTGGCGCCCTATTTGCCGCGCAACCCGTTGGCGGATGCCGCCACGGGCGAGCAGCCGGCCATTTCAGCGGCGCCGTGGGGGAGCGCCTCCATTTTGCTGATCTCCTACGCGTACGTGCGACTGCTTGGGGCCAGCGGCGTCACCGAAGCCAGCCGGATCGCCATCCTAAACGCCAATTATATTCAGCAACGGCTGTCGCCATACTTTCCAGTCCAGTATCGCGGGCGCAACGGCCGCGTGGCTCATGAAGTTATCTTTGATTGCCGGCCACTGAAGGAATCGGCCGGTATCACTGAGACCGATATTGCCAAGCGGTTGATGGATTATGGGTTCCATGCCCCCACCGTTTCCTGGCCGGTACCCGGAACGATGATGATTGAGCCCACGGAAAGCGAGTCGAAGGCGGAGCTGGACCGATTTTGCGATGCGCTGATTGCGATTCATGCCGAGATTCAGGCGATTGCTTCCGGTCAAGCGAGCCGGGAAGACAACGTGCTCGTCAACGCACCGCATACCGCAGCCGAAGCGTGCAGCGATGATTGGACACATACGTATAGTCGCCAGCAAGCGGTCTATCCCTTGCCGTTCGTGCGCGAGCATAAGTTCTGGCCTGCGTCGGCGCGGATTGATAATGCCTATGGCGACCGCAATCTGGTGTGCTCCTGTCCGCCGCTAAGCGATTACGAGTAGTCGCTCGAGACAGCGCTGCAGCGACGTTATCGCGAGCACGAGCCCGTCCTGTGCGCAGTTAGGCAGGTCGCGCCATCGCTGCCCGGGTCAATAAGTTCTCTGCGCGGACTCGCTTGCGGAGAACCACTTGCACACAGATCCCAACAAGTTGGAGGGTCGAGCTCCGCGAGACCGGAGGCCGCACAAAAGTTTGCATTTGCCCACGCAAGATCGCGGCGTCGCAGAGCTCCGCCCTCCAAAATGACCATCACGCTTTGGCTCCTGTGTGGAGGGTCGAGCTCCGCGAGACCGGAG
>SLCI01000188.1 GCA_007125875.1 Kiritimatiellia bacterium
CGCCGACGGTGCCGAGTTGATCGTGTGCGAGCTTCTTGAGTGGCGCGAGTACGGGAAGTTGCCACGTCGGATCATCGAAAAGCGGATGCTCAATTGGCGTGGTGTTCTTTCGTCCGATCCCGAATGAAATCAGGCGCACGACATCGTCCATGATGCGGTCGATGCGGCCGCGCACATCGGCTAACCGCGCATCTGTGCGACAGGCCATATTGCCGCAGGCAATATCGAAACCGACGCCGGATACGGAGATGGCATCGCGATACGCGATCACGCCGCCTATCGGGTGCGCGTATCCCTTGTGACTATCGGCGCACAACACACCGCGCACACCGCGATCCGCTAAGCAGCGATGCATCTGCCTCAACGTGTCCGAGTCCGGCTCACCGAAAACCTTCAAGCGATCATGATCTTTCGCCTTCATCACATCGACATTGACTCTATTCTCATAACGTCACCAAGCTGCCCGCACGTACACGGCGGCATGGTGAAATAACGCGAAGGTATACACATCATCGTTATCTGCCCCACCCTCCAGGATTCGATAGCCCAGCCCGGTGCGCCATTGGTCTGACCATGCGTATTCCGCAGAAACCCGTGCATCAAGGGCCCGCCCTTGCGGTGCGGCGAGGGCGTCGCCATCGGCCACGAACGCCCAGCGCGCCAACGGCCGCCATGTAGCGCCGAAACTCACCAGTGGCACCACCCCCAGATCATCATCTGAATCCCGCAACTCGCCGGAATCCAGCGTGATCTTGGCGTCCCGCACGAAAAGTGTGCCGCCCAAGTCGACGGTCAGACACTCCGCGTCATAGAGTCGATAGCGATAGGTCAGACGGTAATTATTGAAGCGATACGTTGCATCGACCGTGCTGGCGGCGGGAAAAGTGGTGTCGGCAAAGCGCGTCTCCTCCGCGAGGGTGCCGCTAGCGGTCGCCTCCAACGGCGCAAGGGTCACAATTATTCCATGACGCGGGACCGGACGCCACTCGAAGCGGCCCCGCATATAGGCTGTGCTGTCGGCATCGAGGTCATTCTTAAAAGAAAAACGTGTGCCCTCGTCGCCCGGAATAAGCACATCCGCACGCCCAACCCAGAGCCAGCCGGACTCGATCTCGACAGAGTAAGTCTGGGCGACAGCAGATGAGGCCAACGAGATCAGCAACGCCGCTATCAGTATGCTCTTATTCATAGATTAGATATATACCGCTCAGATCATCGGGGCACAAGCGCGCGTGGGCAGGGCGTCCGCTTCCGGAGCGCCGGAACTTCGTGTTGACGAAGGTTGTCGGAGCGCTACACTTTCCCCCATGCTAAACAAGTCGCTAGGGGGGTGCGGCCGCACGCGTGTGCTGGCAGGGACAGTGCTGTTCCTGCTGGCATTGTATTTACGTACGGCAGGTCTCTCTCATGATCTACATGAAGGCTGGGTTTATCATCCGGACACCCCGAAACAAATCCGGGCCACAGAACGATTTCTGGATGGCGAGTACTATGTGATCATCGGTGGCCGAGATTATGAGGGCTATCCCTACTTCAACAGTCATGTTGCAGAGTATGTCGTGCGTATCTATGAAGGCGTTCGGCATCAGGTGCGCGCGCACTTGGGGTTGCCCCATAGCGACGGACGTCCCGACACGATCGCCTTGTTCTGGCTTATACGCGGCCAAAATGCCGTCATGTCGTCACTCGCGGTCCTGCTGGTCTATATCATCGGCCTACGTTTGTGGTCGCTACGCGCCGGTACAGTGGCCGGCCTTTTGCTGGCGCTTTCGCCGGCGGACGTGACCGCCGCCCACTTCGCCGCTGGCGACACAGCGGCAGCCTTCTTTGCGCTCTGTGCTGTTTTCTGCGCGTTGTCCTTGTCGCGGTCGCCTCGATTCTGGCTGTATGCCTTGGGCGGCGTATTTACCGCGGCTGCTTTTTCCAGCAAATACCATGGCGGTATCGCCCTCTTGGCACTCGGCATCGCACATCTCTCGCTGTATCGCCCCTTTGCACCGCTCCTCACCAAAGCCTCTATTTCGCGTAGCATCACCTTGGGCGTGAGCTTTTTGATCGGGCTGTTTCTGACCTCGCCGGCGCTGCTGGTCTATCCTGAATCAGCGTTCAAGGACATTCTCGCCTTTATTGAATACACCTCGACGTTCGGCATGACGCCGGAAATGGTGGCCATGTCCTGGCCTGAGCGCTTTATAATGGGCATGTCGATCAATATGCCCGTGCTATGGGATGTGCTGGGTCCCGTCGTGTCGATCGCCGGCGTAGTCGCGCTGTTCCTTTTAGCCAAACACTGGAGCACTTGGATCATTGCGATCGTGCCTATCGCCTATATTCTAGCCGGACTAGCCACCAAGCCTCTCACACATCCGGTTTACCACACGATGGCCACGCCGTATGTGATGCTTTTGGCTGCGGGGACACTGGAGCGGCTGCTGGTGTTGACGGCCCGCTCCGCCATAAAGTTCGCTTGGTTGCCAAAGGCGGCACTCGCCGCAGCGCTGATCGTGAATGTGGCTTATCTCGCGGCGTATACACAACGTGAACTGTTCTTCTTCCGTCACAATGACACGCGTTTCTTGGCGCAGAACTGGCTCGATGATCATCATGTACCGCAGCTGAATGTTCAGGTCGCGCCCTACACGGTGCGCGCGGTACCCGAATCGCTCGCAGACGGAGCCTCACTCGGGGACCTTTTCATTTATTCTGATCGCGTTCCCATCCGACCGCCCCAATCCGCGTTTCATCTCACAACGCTCGAACTGGAAGGCGACAAGCTCTCGGTCTTCCGCAACTGGAATCAGTATTTGTTTATCGATGCGCCCGACCTCTGGCGAAAGGACTTTGTGCGACCGGGTTTTCAGCCGCTGTCCGCGGGGCGCGATGTTAGCATGTTGATCGCTGATGCGCCTTGGTTGGCCCGGCATCCTGGTAGCTGGAATGTACGCGCGCCGATGAGCCATCGTGGTAGTTTGCAGAGTCGCGAAGCACTTGGTTCAGCCGTTTGGCTAGTACGCACGGAACAAGAAGCCGCGACACTGGACCTTCGCCTTGGCCGCGATCAACAACGAATCACCTTACCTCCCTACTCGGCTCAATTGATTGAGGTAAAAAAGCCGCGCACTCGACGCATAGCACGGGCGGAGCACACTTTTTACGCCTGGAGCATTCAGGCACGCCGAGGCACGGCGACCATGCACCTATTGACCGACCCGCGCGACATCGCGTGGGCCTATTTCAACACGGGGTATTATAATGAGGCGGCGCATCGCTTGACCGCCATCGGAGCGGATGAGCCCGAGCACGTCGATCATCACGTATGGCAACTCAGCCGGTGGATGAGTGAAGGGGGCGATAAAACGTGGTCACATGAAGCCGACGAGTTGCTGCGTGGCGTCGCTCCACTTGAGATGTTTGGACTCGCCGAGCCATTACTGGATGGCTTGCCCGGTGCTTTGATCGACCAACGGGTGGTACGTAGTGCCATCCATCACCCAGCTGACGCATCGCATCAGCGGACATTCTCATTCGGGGCACTGGAACCGGGTCACTACCGTGTGCGGATCGAGAGACAGGTCACTGCATTTCGTGACGACGGCAAGGACCCGATTATCCGAATCGCGCTTCCGAGACAGGCACTAGTCTCGAAACGCTTTGCTCCGGACCAAACAACGATAACGCTGCCCTTTGTTAAAGGGGGCACCGACAACGCCCTACTGCTGCAAGTGTTGGGCGACATGCAAGACATTGAAGCGATTCAGACGATTGAAATTGTGCCGGACGTGCTGGCCACGCAAGGTGAATATCGGGCGCTCAGCGAAGCACTGGCGACCGGCCAATTTGAACGCCTTGAGGCTTCCGTACTCAGCTATCCCTTTTTGATCGAAGCCGGCGAGCGCTTGGCCACTCGTGAAAAATGGGAAGGCGCACTCGCAGCCTATCCCGTTGCGATTGAGGCGGCTCCTTGGCGCACGGAGGCGTACACTTCATTGGAGCGTGTCCGCGATCAGGCGACTGAGCTGCCCCCCGCAATCGCTGATCAAATATCACAACTCCTCGCTCCCTATCGCGACACCGCTCAGCAGCGAACCCTGATCCCTGTGGATGTCACCTTCCGAAACGGCGCGCGATTGACGGGCTATCAACTAAAGCAAGAACGCCTTCACCCGGGTGATCATTTTGGCCTGCACCTGCATTGGGCCGATTTCGCAATGAGCCGCAATCATCATCGTGAACATGGCTGGATTCATTTGGTGCCAGTCAACCATGAAGGCGAAACGCTGCATGGCGGTGAGTCGATGCAAAGCTGGCATATGCGCAACCAACTTCCCAACCAGCTCATTCCACCCTTTTCCACCATTGAGCTTCCGGACAACATGGCACCGGGACGCTACGACGTTAAAGTGGGCATCTGGATTCCGGCCCAGCGCCGCCCGATCCGAATCCGCGCAGCGGAAGCGTTGCCTTATGATCGACGTGGCGTGTTTCTAACCACCATCGATGTCACTGCGCCATGAAGCGTATCACTCAGCCGTTCCACCTACTCATTGGCGCACTGTTTCTTGCTGGTTTGGCGGCCCGGCTTTATGCGGCGTGGTGTGTCCGGCACAACCTCAATCTCGATGCCGGCGTCGTAGCCTTGATGGCCAAACACATCGCTGAAGGCCGCGCGCTGCCCACCTTCTTCTATGGACAAGCCCATATGGGCAGCCTGGAAGCCTTGTTCAGTGGCTTCTTTTGTTGGGTGTTCGGCGTCTCCGGCTTTGCGGTGTGTTTAGGGACCGTATTCGTTTCCATCTGGCTGCTTCCGATTGTCTATCTTTGGGCTAAAGGGGCTGCTGGTCGCCTGGCCGGCGCGGTTGCGCTGGCCTTCATCGTCGTCGGTCCAAGCGGCTTTTTCCATTATAACGCCTCTCCGCGCGGAGCGTACGCGGCGGCAATAACCTTGGGCGCATTCCTGCTTTGGTATGCCACCCGCATGTGCATTCGATTCTCGCAAGCTGGCGAACAACGTGGCCGCGACTTTTTGATCTTGGGTATTGCCGCCGGCCTGGCTTGGTGGTCGAGTCAGCTCACCACTGCCGCGATCGTGAGTGCAGCGCTCCTGCTGTTAATCATGCTGAAAGGGGCCGTTTTCACGTGGCGTATTGCGCCGGGGCTGCTCGGTTTCTTCATCGGAAGCGCGCCCTTTTGGCGATACAACATCCTGCATGGCTGGCCTTCGTTCGCTTTTGCGGATACGTTCGGCCGCATTGACTTCAGTGAAGCGATGATCTGGTTCTTTACCGATCGTTTTTCGAGTTTAATGCTGCCCTACACTGAATTGCCGTATCTGCGCGCCGTCACGCTCGTGCTCTACGTGATCTTGCTCATTGCAGGTCTCGCACTGCTGATTCATAGCGGGATTAAGCCCGCTCAACGGAAAAAGCCGCAAACGATCACGCTCTTGGGGTTACTCATTTTCACACTCATTTTCTCAAGCATTTATGCCACCTCCCACTTTGCGGCCATTGCCACTCCCCGCTATTTTTTGCCGATGGTCGCGCCGATTGCTGTACTGCTGGGCATAACAACCCAATGGATTGCCCGGATCGGCGTTCCCCGCTGGCTGGCGCTATTGCCCACCATTGTATTGATTGCGGGTCAGTATCCGGCCTTTGTTTGGGCCAAACAATTTGAGGCGGACTCCGCCCAACGCCAAGTTAGGCTGGAAGCGTTCGGTGATAATCTGGAGCGCA
>SLCI01000250.1 GCA_007125875.1 Kiritimatiellia bacterium
TCACCAGCCTGGACATGTTCTTTCGCCCAGGTGTACGCAACAAGATTAATGCTCTCTGTAGTACCGCGCGTGAACAGAATTGATTCCGATGAATGGGCACCAATAAACGTCGCCACCTTTTCGCGCACAGCCTCATAGCGCGCCGTGGCCTGTTCACCTAAATAGTGCAATGCACGATGAACATTCGCGTTGTAACGAGAATAATATTCGACGAGGGAATCGATGACTACTTGCGGCTTTTGCGACGTCGCCGCGTTATCCAAATAAACGAGTGGCTTATCGCCGTAAATCTGCTGGTTCAGGATAGGAAAATCCTGTCGAACTTTCGCTACATCGAAGGGGGCTTCAGACATATATTGTGCTCTAGATTTTGATGTAGATCTTGCCGTCTTCAACCTTCACGTCATAGCTGTCCACTGGGCGTACGGCGGGCAAACTCAAATTCTTGCCTGATCTAAGATCAAATCGCGCACCATGTAAAGGGCACATCAGCTCATGCCCTTCGATGTCGCCGTGAACCATCGACGTCTTCTGGTGACTGCACCATGCACTGATCGCGAAGAACTCGCCATCGACCTTGAATAAGCCGACCTGCTTTTCGCCACCGAAATCCACCATTTTGCGATCCGACGCATCAAACTCTGATTCGTCAGCCGCTTCTCGCCATGTTGCCGGTTTCTTTAAAAAAGACATCGCCTAGGACTCCATTTTCGCTTCAATATTGCGATGTACAATTTCGCGAATGAACGCTTGCGGTATCCGATCGATGACTTCCTCAAAGAAGCCCAAGATCAGCGCACGACGAGCTGTTTCTTCGTCCAGCCCGCGCGAACGCAGATAGAAGAGTTGCTCAGGATCCAAGTTTCCAATCGTGGAGCCATGGCTGCACTTCAGATCGTCCGCATCAATCAAGAGACCGGGAATAGAGTCCGCACGGGCACCATTATCAAGCACCAGATTGTTATTCGTTTGATAGGCATCCACACGGATGGCACCAGGCCGGGCAATGATAAGTCCTTGATAAACCGACCGCCCAACATCTTTCACCGCGCCTTTGTACAACAATCGGCTGTAGGTATCCGGCGAGGAATGAATCTGCAGGGTACGCTGATCCATGTGCTGATCACCGGAGGCAAAAAAGATGCCATCCATGTCAGCTGCTGAACCCGGGCCCGCGACATCACTGCCAAACTTCATTTTGCTGCGTGTGGTGCCGAAATTCAGCGTAATCCAATTCAAATTTGCATCGCGCTGGACCAGTCCCCAATCATTCGTGATTTGATAGGATTGAGCACCCCACTCCTGCAAGCTAACCAGCTTGAAGTTCGCGGATTCGTCGACATAGAGCTCGCGTTCAGGCACTGCAATGAAACGAATATCATCGGCCGACTCAAGGTGTTCAGCCATGACCGCCCGACTATTGCGGCCGGCCACCACCACTAAGCGTGGGACCAGCAGACTATCGGGCTGCGTGATATTGTACCGAATCAGCAGGCCTTTCTCCCATTCGACGTTGTCCGGGATGTGAACAAAGAAGCCCACATTCCAAAAGGCATCGTTGAAGGCCTCAAATTTGCCGGATTTGGCAGGCAAGGCTTTCCCTTGCAAATACTGCTCTACAAGTTCGGGTTGTTGTTCAGCCGCCTCTGCCAGGGAGCCGATGGTGATGCCCAGTTTTTCGGGCGTGTCGTTGTTGCGCATGATCGCAAAACCATCGGCCTGAACTGCGATGACGACATCGAAGTCTTCATCAGCGGGCCGAGCCGGCAGCGCATCAAGCTGCGGCAAGGTGGCAAGGCGTTTTACTTCCGTGATCGGAAATAGCGCAGGATCAGTGCGGCGCCACTCCTCGTCGCGATTTGTCGGCGTCGCAATTTGAATATAATCGCTAAAGGCTTCCGCCCTTTTGCGCTTCAGCACTTCAGGTTGCGCCTCCGATTGAATTGCCTCGAACAGCAACTCATCGAATCCGGGCAAGGTATCGGCAGCTTGAGCTTCCAGTATTGCTTCTGACATCGTACGTAATTCCTTCCTAACCAATGCTGCCTTCGAGCTTCATTTCCAGCAATTTGATTGCTTCAACGGAGAACTCCAGGGGCAGTTGCTTGAATACTTCGCGTGCAAATCCGTTCACGACCATGGAGATCGCATCTTCTTCGCTGAGACCGCGACTCTTTAGATAAAAAATCTGATCCTCACTCACGCGGGAGGTCGTAGCTTCATGCTCGATCACCGCTGAACTGTTTTCAGACTCAATATAGGGGAATGTATTGGCACTACATTCGCCACCGATCAGCATCGAGTCACAGTTGGAATAATTCCGGCAGTTTGCGGCATCCGGGAGAACTTGTACCAAACCACGATAGCTGTTGACCGACTTTCCAGCCGAGATGCCTTTCGAGACGATGGTACTCTTTGTGTTGTTCCCAATGTGCACCATTTTCGTGCCGGTATCGGCCTGCATCTTGTTCGTCGTAACGGCCACCGAGTAGAAGGCACCGGAGGAGTTATCCCCTTCCATGATCACGCTGGGATACTTCCAAGTGATCGCCGATCCGGCCTCCACTTGTGTCCAAGAGATCTTGGAATTCTGGCCGCGGCAATGTCCCCGCTTCGTGACGAAGTTATAGATGCCGCCTTTGCCTTCCTTGTCACCCGCATACCAGTTTTGCACCGTGGCATACTTAATCTCAGCTTTGTCCAGTGCAATCAACTCGACGACGGCCGCATGCAGCTGATTGCGGTCGCGCGAGGGAGCCGTACAGCCTTCCAAGTAAGAGACATAGGAACTATCCTCAGCCACAATTAGCGTGCGCTCGAACTGTCCGGTATCCAACGCATTGATCCGGAAATAAGTCGAGAGATCAACCGGGCAGCGTACCCCTTTCGGGATGTAGCAAAACGAGCCGTCGGTGAAGACTGCCGAATTGAGCGAGGCATAATAGTTATCGGTGTACGGCACCACCGTACCGAGATACTTTTTCACCAACTCTGGATGCTCGCGAATTGCTTCCGAGATCGAGCAAAAGATGATGCCCTTTTCGGCGAGCAGCTCACGATGGGTCGTTCCCACCGATACACTGTCGAAAACGGCATCGACAGCCACCCCAGCAAGCCGGTCACGCTCATGAAGCGGAATGCCTAACTTTTCGAATGTGGCGGCCAACTCTTCATCGATCTCATCGGGATTGTCACTTTTCTTCTTCGGCGCTGAGTAGTAGCAAATGTCCTGAAAATCGACCGGCGGATAATCCAGGTGTGCCCATTTCGGCTCCTGCTGTTTAAGCCACCAGCGATAGGCTTTCAGGCGCCACTCCAACATCCATTCCGGCTCTTCCTTCTTCGCGGAAATGATACGGATCACATCTTCGTTCAATCCCTTCGGAACAGAATCCGTCTCGATCTCCGTATAGAAGCCGTACTTGTAATCATCTAATATAGCGGTGGAATCACTGCTCATAGGTCACATCCTCTCTTCAAAATTACCCGACAAGCACTTCTTGCCCGAATTGCTCACGTACCCAGTCGTAGCCACTCTCCTCCAACTTCTTAACGAGCTCGGGACCCCCGCTATGCACGATCTTGCCCTCAATCAAGATATGCAAATGGTCAGGATGAATGTAGCGCAGGATACGCTCGTAGTGCGTGATGACCAACAAGCCGAAGTTGGGTCCCGCCAACTTGTTGACCCCTTTTGAAACGACCTTCAACGCATCAATATCCAAACCAGAGTCGGTCTCATCCATCACCGCAAACTTGGGCTTGAGCGTCAGCATCTGCAAAATTTCCATCCGCTTCTTTTCACCACCCGAGAAACCGTCGTTCAAATAGCGGTTAATGAAAGAGTCATCGACTTCTAGGTATTTGATGTTTTCGCGCAGTTCTTTCAGAAATTCGGATGACTTCGACTTCAATTCTGGATGACATGCATCGTGCGCGCTCTTCAAGAATTTGGCTACACTCACACCCGGGATCGCTACGGGGTACTGAAACGCCAGAAAGAGTCCGGCCTGCGCACGCTCCTCAGGATCCAGCTCCAAGACATTCTGCCCCATGAAAATAATTTCGCCATCCGTCACCTCATACGCAGGATGCCCCATGATCACATTGGCCAAGGTGCTCTTGCCCGAACCATTGGGCCCCATTAACGCATGTGTTTCCCCCTGTTTGATCGATAAATCGACTCCTTTAAGGATGGGGATGCCTTCGGTTTCCGCATGCAAGTTTCGTATTTCAAAATAGGTCTGCGTATCACTCATTCACATTCTCCTTCGTCTTTAATTGATTCCTTAAATATCAAATCCGAGCTCTAACCGAGCCTCTTCAGTCATCTTATCAGGCCCCCAAGGTGGCTCCCAAACGATGTCCACCTGAGCTTCATCAATGCCCTCAACCTTGACTGCGGCCTCATTGACTTGGTGCAAAAGATAAGGGCCAAATGGACACCCCGGCGAGGTCAACGTCATCTCAACGTGCGCGGATGCCCCATCCACTTCAATTTTATAAACCAAACCCAGGTCCACGATGTTCATGTGCAGCTCTGGATCTACTACCTGCGCCAAAGCATCGCGCACTGCCGTTTCTTTCCCACTCAATTCGTCGTGCATAGGTTTTCCTGCCTCTTATTTATTTTACGCTTCTTCAGCCGAAAGGCCTTCAATTCAAAACCGCCCAAGTATTCCAATAGCTGTTGTTGGATATCAAGCACGGGCTCTCGAATACTGCACACTTCATACTGGTCGCAACTATGCGGCTCTTCCTGACACCGAACGAGGCGAAAGGGACCTTCAATCGCCTCCAACACATCACAGAGCACCAATTCATCCATGGGTCGCGCCAACTGGTATCCACCTTTCGCGCCGTGCGCCGACTTCAAGATGCCAGCGCGCCCGAGTGCTTGTAAGACCTTACCCAACAACTCAGCCGGGATCTGATAGGTTGCCGCCAGCTCTGCCGCCGTCGTCCAAGCCCCCTCGTCCGCTTGGTCCATATGCAGCACAGCCATCAGTCCATATTCAACACGTTTACTGAGTCGCAACATCAATCCCGACCTTTTTTGTCCTAATTTCAGAAATGTGTAACTCAGCTCCTCTTCCCTGTCAACCTTCTTGCACTGAAACGCGATGATTGGCGACATATGACACAGGGGCTGGCAATAGACCTCTGCGGCGAAATTGCCTATGATCTCCGCATGGCCGATCATCACAGGAAATTTAGTCAGCGGATGGAGCTCGTGGTGGCGCGTTACCAAGAGGACCTGCAATGGCTTCGACGCGTACCCAAACGGTTTCAGATTAAGGTCTATAACAAAGGGGGCGCTTTGAACCTACCCGCGCGACGGGCGTTGAGCAGCGTGGCGCTACCGAATATCGGCCGCGAGGACTATGCCTATCTGTCCCACATTGTGACGAACTATGAGACGCTCGCGGATGTGACGGTGTTTGCGCAGGGGAAACCGTTTGATCATGTGCCCGAATTTCACCGCGTTTTACATGGCATCGCCTTCCAAAAATTGCGTATCGCTGACTTCCAGTGGTTCGGCTTCATTATTGATGAGGATGATTGCTACGGAAATCGGCTTTTCCGCTCTTGGTCTAAAAATCCCGGCGCGGAATCTTTGCCGATGCGAGCGTTCTGGCATCATCTATGGGATGTACCTTCGCCCGATCGTTTCGTATTCTACCCAAGCGCCCACTTTGCCGTCACCGCCGTGCAA
>SLCI01000116.1 GCA_007125875.1 Kiritimatiellia bacterium
CGGGCCTTTGTGGAAACGCTTTAGGCTCTTCCGAAAGTTGGTGGGGCAACACATCGCCTTACGGCGACCCGCTGGAGGAAGCGCAGACTCAGTAACCGATCAAGTTCGACTCATTGTCACGGCTCATCGAGACGATTCGCCCCACCTGTCCCATCACGCGAAGGTAGGGCGAGGCTGCCTGCCCGCCCCTGGAGGGTCTTGCCGAGCCGCAAGAGTGTGAAAAGAAGCCGATCTGAAGACGCGCCTGAGCAACACCAGTTCATCGCCCCAAACCCTATTCCGCCTTCTGCTGCCGCGCCAGAAAAGCGGCGCGCTCGCGCGCCATATCGCGCAAAAGACCGATCGCCTGCTTGGGCGTGACAGTAAACGGGTCAAAATCCTCTTCCACCTTGTGCTTATTGAGAATCCTGCCATCCACGCCATCCGCGCGGACATAGGCCATCGACCATTGGCCGAACGTGCGTTCGGTGACCTGCTCATACGAAATCAGCGTGATGTCCTCGTTACGCTCGTCCTGCACGATGCGTCGGTAGAGGGCATTGACTGCGGCGCGAGAACCTTCGAGGCATTGCAGGAAGCCGCGAGCGGAATAGCAGAGTGCGCCCGTTACACCAATCGACGGATTGTTCTTGCGCGATACATCCAGAATGGCCTCCAAGTCCTTCGGTCCGCACCCTTTCGCGATGCGGCTCGCGTAAATCAACTGCACGGTATGCTCGATTTCACTCATGACGATCCTCCCTGGTAATGTGTGCGCCTAAAGCGCGTAACCGCTCATCGATTCGCTCGTATCCACGATCAATCATTTGGGCGTTGTCGATCACACTTTCGCCCTGTGCGCAGAGCGCAGCGTTTAGCAGGGCCATGCCGGCTCGGATATCCGGTGTCGCCATGTGTGCGCGTTGCAATGCGGACGAGCCGGCGATTACGATTCGATGCGGATCGCACTGCACGATCCGTGCACCCATCGCAATCAACTGATCGACGAAGTACATGCGGCTCTCGAACATCTTTTCGAAAAAGAGCACCGTGCCCTCGGATTGTGTTGCCAACACTATTGCCACGCTCATCATGTCAGACGGGAACGCCGGCCACGGGCCATCTTCAACTTTCGGAATGGCCAGCCCTATATCGGCTTGGATTTCCAGCGGCGTGGCCGACACGGTTAAGACGTCATCATTTAAGGTCGTTGGCAGACCCAGCTTCCTAAAGGTGCGATTGATTACCTTGATCGCGGGTACGGCGTTGCCGCAGGGGATCTGCAAGCTGCCACCGGTGATGGCGGCCGCCACGGCGAAACTGCCAATCTCGATGTGGTCTGGCTGAACGGCGTAGTCGGCGCCCTGCAGGGAATCAACCCCCTCGATCGTGATGTAATTGGTGCCAAGCCCTTTGATCTTGGCTCCCATTGCTTGCAAGAGTCCGCCCAAATCCTGTACGTGCGGTTCGCATGCGGCGTTATAGATTGTTGTCGTACCCTCTGCGAGCACGGCGGCCATCAAAATATTTTCTGTCGCCGTTACGCTGGCCTCGTCGAGAATCAATTCCGCGCCGCGCAACGCGCGTCGCTGTAAGCGGAAAAGCGCATCGGATTCGACGTCAATCCCGAGCGCCTCCAGTCCATCAAAGTGCGTGTCGAGTCGACGTCGCCCGATCACGTCGCCGCCGGGCGGATACAATACCGCACTGCCATGTCGCGCCGTCAGCGGTCCCGCAAAAAGGATTGAGCCCCGCACGCGCTTGCAAAGGTCAGGATCCAGTTCGGTCGTGCGGATGCCTTTCGCGCACAAGGTAACCTCATGCTCGCCCGTTTGCACGTCCACGCCCAATGCCGCCAGCAGGTCCAGCATCACCCGCACATCTTGGATCATGGGAACATTGGTGAGGCGCACGGGTTGATCGGTCAACACGCAGGCCGCCAGCATCGGCAGCACCGCGTTTTTATTCCCCAAGGGGGTGAAGGTGCCCGATATCGGATGACCACCCTGTATGATGAGCCGTGACATAATAACTCAGTCGTGCGCGCATTACCGCGCGGTTTAGTCGACTAGGGCAAAAAAGCTTCCATGAATTCGGGCACCGCCGTATTCGACAGGCGATCAAAGTCCAGACACAGGGACATGATCTCCTCCGTTTGCTTATCCGAAAAGCGCGTCAGCAAACTGTCGCGGAACTTCTCGATCAACAGCGGAATCCCTTCCTCGCGGCGGCGACGATGGCCAACCGGATACTCGACTTCCACGCGGCCGCTGGACGATCCGTCGTTGAAGATTACCTCCACCGCGTTGGCGATAGAGCGCTTGTCGGGGTCGAGATAGTCGCGCGTGTAGGCGGAATCTTCCGTGACCGTCATCTTTTCGCGTAACGCATCGATGCGCGGATCGGCGGCGACTTTGTCTTCGTAGTGGTCCGCGTTTAGTTCGCCAAAGATCAGTCCGATCGCGGTCATATACTGCAAGCAGTGATCGCGATCGGCCGGATTATTCAGCGGTCCCTGTTTATCGATAATGCGAATCGCGGATTCGTGCGTTGTCATTTTGACTTCGGCAATGTCGTCCAAGCGGTCCCGCACTTTCGGGTGCAATTGGAATGCACATTCCACCGCAGTTTGCGCGTGAAACTCGGCCGGGAATGAAATCTTGAACAGCACATGCTCCATCACATAGGAGCCAAAAGGTTGATTGATTTTAAAGGGCGCGCCGTCCCGCACTACGTCATAGAATCCCCATTGCTTGGCCGACAAGGCCGACGGATAGCCCATTTCATTCTTCAGCGCGAATAAGGCATGACGCACCGCGCGATGCGTCGCGTCGCCTGCCGCCCAGGATTTGCGTGAACCCGTGTTAGGCGCATGACGATAGGTCCGTAACGCGCCGCCATCCAGCCACGCGTTCGATACGGCATTGATCACCTGATCACGCGTACCGCCCAGCAGCGCCGTCACCACGGCCGTGGAGGCGAGTCGCACTAGAATGACGTGATCGATGCCTATGCGATTGAATCCGTTTTCCAGCGCATAAACGCCTTGGATTTCGTGGGCCTTGATCATTGCCGTCAGGACATCACGCATCAGCAGGGGCGGTTTATTCTCCGCTTGGCGCTGCCGGCTGAGGTAATCGGCGGCGGCCAAAATGCCACCCAGATTGTCTGACGGGTGACCCCACTCGGCGGCCAGCCATGTGTCATTGAAATCCAGCCAGCGAATCATGCAGCCAATGTTGAAGGCGGCTTGCACCGGGTCCAGTTCGTAGTTGGTGCCCGGCACGCGGGCACCGCCGGACATGGTTGCGCCCGGCACAATCGGACCGAGCAACTTCGTGCATTCGGGATAGCGAAGCGCGAGCAAACCGCAGCCCAGCGTATCCATTAAACAATAGCGCGCGGTATCATACGCCTCATCGCTGGATACGACGTAGTCGAGCACGTAGTCCGCTATTTGGACGAGCTCAGGATCGGGTTGGGGACGGACATTCGAGATGGGCGCGCTCATATTTTACCTCCTAAAACCTTAAACCGATAAACGCGGTTAATGCAGACACTTCGAAATCAACATCTTTATCAAATTTCTCGCGTAAGGCCAAGATTTCCTCTTCCGGCCGGTCTATCGCGCGCACCTCGGCTTCGCCGGTCATGTACTTAAATTCGGCGCCGGCAATGAAGTTGAGGTTCTGATTGATTTCCCACTCAAACAGGGCGCGTGCGCCGATCGAATGATAGCGCACATCCAAGTCCTTCTCATTGCGGGAACGAACGCCCAGGCTGCTATTGCTACCCGAGAAGCGCAGGAAGGCCGCATGGGCTGACAGATACAGATGCGAGCGGGCGCCCAACGGAATGCCAAATTCGGCCCCGAGTCCCAGCTCCGGTACCAGCAAGCCGGTCGTGCCCGTGCCGCGTCCGCCCACCACATAGTCGCGCGGCGGGTTTTCATATTGGGTGACTTCTTGAGGCGCACCTGCGCGTACTTCATAATCGGCTAAGAAGGTGTAGAGACCCAAATGAATCCAAGGTGTAAACGTAAACGAATCGGCTGATCCAAAGGAAACCGGCGTGATCGCGAATTGAAGATCGAACGAGTACAGGTCGATATCGCCCGCGAACTGCGATCCTTCCGGAATGACCATGTACTCATAGTTTCGGCTCTCGAAGCGGACCCGGTCGACGCCGATATAGTAATCGCGATCCGCCACAGAGGAAACGCTCGGGGAGCCGGTCAGGAATTGTCCACGCAGGGAGACATAACGCCATAGTTTCTCCAAGCCGAAGCCGTAGGTCGGGAAGCGATCATCAAAACCCAGCTCGCTCCAGCTGTAGTTTTCGGGCGGCGCACCGGAGGTCGGTCCGCCAATCACCTCGATCGGGCGCTCTGTCTCCTGCACCTCGCCGTCCAAATTGAACATCATTCCGCCCGACAGCGTTACCGAAAAGGTACGACGATCTTCCAGATCGCGGCCCCATTGCACTTGCGCGTGAGACAGGCCGGCACTCAGCCAGCACACTGTGATCAACCAATAGAAAGCGTTCTTCTTCAAGTGTAATCTCCTTTTTTGCAAAGCGAGGAGTCTACCCGATCCGTCCATCGGGTGAGAGGAAAAAATGCGGCCGCAGTGAAGGTCGGACAGCGGCATTCACTTATCACTACACGACTGGCAATAATCTGGAGGGCGGAGCTCTGCGATGCCGGGCAAATGGAACGAATCGGCCAGGAGTAATACCAGTCGCTATAACTTTTCGGTACATTCTCAGGGCAACACAGCCTGTCCGCCGTAGCCTTGGCGAAGGAGGAAGGTTGCCCCTCCGGTACACGCTAAGCGAAACCAGTTACGGTAGAAGCATTCTGGAGGGACGACCTCCGTGTCGTCCTCTTAGTGCGGCGAACCCATCTCTTTTCATGCCAAAGTTTTCGGCTAATAGGCCGATAAGTATTAGAGGATGGTACAAGAGAAGCAAGACCGGGTTTCTGCGAGCCCAACGATCTGTGCATGAATCACCGTCTTAAGCGGCGTCGCAGCGCTCCGCCCTTCAGATTGAAGCTAACCAGATGACGGCAAGCTCTCGCGCAGAAGTGAATGATCCTGCGCTAATCCTCGGCCTTTTGCCAAAGCGGGCTTGAAAGTCCCTTCGAGGCAACGTATAAGATGCGCTGCCAAATTAGTCAGCGACCCCGTCCTGTGCGCGCCCGCTCCACAACACAACGGAGCTACCCGGCGCCTGACTCAACGAATGAATCACACGTGAACAAGCGGGGTACGTGCGTGATCAAAATAGAGAAGCAATTTGGGATTGAAAACCATGACGAAGAAAAAGAAACAAAACGAGGAAGAAGCGCCGGTCAGTGAGGACGCACAAGCTCCTGCTGCTGAGCCCGAAGCGGAGGCTGCGCCTGAGCAGCCTGCCCCCGAGGCCGCCAAGCCAGAAGATGAAGCGCTGGAAACGCGTCTGCTCCGCTTGCAAGCGGATTTCGATAACTACCGCAAACGTACAATGCGCGAGCGGGCCGACTGGCAGCGCCAAGCCAAAGAAGATGTGCTGGTTGATCTGCTCTCGGTGATCGATCACTACGAGCTGGGCCTTAAAACTGCGCGCAGCCAAACCACCGAGGCGTCGGTGCTGAACGGATTCGAAATGATCTACGAGCAGTTCGCCTCCGCGCTGAAAAAACATCAGGTCACACCCGTAGAGGCGGAAGGGCAGGAGTTCGATCATAACCTGCATGAGGCCATCACGTATGTGCCATCAGCCGAACACCCCGCAGGTAAAGTGATCGCCGAAACGCGGCGCGGCTACAAGATCGGCGACAAACTGCTGCGCGCTGCGCAAGTGGTCGTTTCTTCCGGACCAGCGGACGAACAGGAAGCGGCTGAACCCGCCGGCGCAACCGAGGAGGCCAACGAATAATGCCGACACAGAAAAGAGATTATTACGAAGTGCTTGGCGTTCAACGTAACGCCAGCGCCGACGACATCAAAAAGGCGTATCGCAAGCTTGCCGTCAAATACCATCCCGATAAAAACCCTGGGAATGTCGAGGCGGAAGAGAAGTTCAAGGAGGCCACCGAGGCCTATGAAATTCTGAACAACGAGCAGAAGCGCGCCAAGTACGATCAGTTCGGGCATCAAGCCTTCGGGCCCGGCGGCGGTGGCGGTGGCTTCAGTGGCGGCGGCTTTGAAGGGATCGATCTGGAAGAAGCGCTTCGCACCTTCATGGGCGCCTTTGGCGGCGGTGGCGGCGGACGCGGTGGCAGTATTTTCGATGACTTCTTTGGCGGGCGCGCCGAGCGCGGTGCCACCAATCGCGGTAACGACCTGCGGTTTGATCTGGAAATCGATTTTGAAGAAGCCGTGTTCGGTTCGCAGCGCGATCTGACTTTCTCTGTCATGGACGAGTGCAAAAAGTGTAGCGGCTCCGGTGCTGAAGAGGGCTCGAAGCGCGAGACCTGTAAGCGCTGTAAGGGCACCGGCCAGGAAGTCTTCGCCCGCGGCTTCATGCATGTGCGGCAACCGTGCAGCGCCTGTGGTGGCGCAGGCGAGACCATCCGCAATCCCTGTCGCGAATGTCGCGGCGCGGGCCGCGTCAAGGCGCGCCGCACCATCACACTCAAGATTCCGGCCGGCGTCGAAACCGGTTCACGTTTACGCGTCGCCGGCAAAGGCGAAAATGGTGTGCGGGGCGGCCCTGCCGGCGACCTTTATGTCGTATTGCACGTGCGCGAGCATGAGGTGTTCAAGCGTCGAGACGAGGATATCTTCCTCGAAGTGCCAATCCCTTATCATGTGGCATCGCTGGGCGGCGAAATCGAGGTGCCGACTTTGTACGGCTTCGCCAAGCTCAAGATTCCGCCGGCGACCGAAACCGGTAAAGTTTTTCGCATGCGCGGACGCGGCCTGAAAGGCGTCGGCAGCTTCGGCAACGGAGATCAACATTGCGTCATCCGGGTCGAAACGCCCGAGCGCTTGAGCGGTAAACAGCGTAAAGCCTTGCAGGCGTTCGCCGAGTTACTGGATGACGACAATCATCCCGAATCGCAACGGCTGCATCGCCGCGCCAAAGAGTTCTATAAGCACCGCGACACCCTGCAACAGAAGAGCTGACGCCATGATTTCCAACGATTGGAAAACCACCCTGTTTTTTCTTCCAACGATTGGAAAAATCAGCAGAAATTCTTCCAATGATTGGAAAAAACGGCGCAAAAGTTTCCAACGATTGGAAAAATTGCGAAAAAAGTTTCCAACGATTGGAAACGCGTCATGAGCACGCGCTGCTATGTTCCCGCCCTTGATCCCGCATCAAAAACGCTCACGCTGGGGCGCGACATCGCGCACCACGTTGCCCGGGTATTGCGCATGGGCGTCGGCGACGCGCTGGTTTTGTTCGATGGCCAAGGCCGATCGACTTCCGCGACGATCATGTCACTTTCGAAGCAAGCGGTGGACGTCAGCTATGAATCGGTCGCCGTAGATCCGCCGCCGCAGCCGCGCATCACGCTGGTGCAATCGTTAATCAAGCCGCAAGCGATGGATCCCGTGATCCGCAAAGCGTGCGAACTCGGTGTCGCCTGCGTGCAGCCCGTGATCACCGAGCACAGCGTCGTGCGTTCGCGTGAGCGACCGGATCGCTGGCAGAAGGCCATGATTGCCGCTGCTGAACAGTGCGGCACCAACTGGTTGCCCGCGATCGGGGAGGTGCGTAGTTGGTCGGAATGGTTGAGTGCGCGCGGGGCGGACGAGCCCGCGTATATCTGCGCGCTACAAGATGCGCAACCGTTCAAGGCCGTCCTGCGCGAGGCTGGGACGACGGACCGGGTCACCATTTGCGTAGGGCCGGAAGGCGATTTCACGGCGGACGAGCTGCAACAGGCCCGCGAGCAAGGCATCGTGCCCGTCTCGCTGGGCGAGCTCACCTTGAGAGCGGACACCGCCGCCATCATGGCAGCCGCCGTGCTGCGCTACGAATTTGGTTGAGCCACCGCGCTTGACGATTTGTATGCGGGGCGATACTTTCACCACATCTTTTGGCGGGGCGTAGCGCAGTCTGGTAGCGCGGTAGCTTTGGGAGCTATAGGTCGGGGGTTCAAATCCCTCCGCCCCGACCATTTATCATTATCCCTCTATGCCTTTTGGGCTGCAGTCTGGTAGTCCCTGTACCAGTCTTGGACTAGAACCGATGGGGTTTCTGCTTTGAGTCGATGGAGTAAAGATCTAGCGGCCAAGCGCACCTGTTGGGTCTCGGCCTCCTTCAGCTGTCACGCAGAATTACCTCACGCTTGTCGGTGCGCCCGGAACCGTCGTCCAAATCATCGGGATCGACCGTGTAGCAATTCAGCGCGTCATACCCGCAAAGATGCTGCAACCGCTGCACCATCGCTTGCTCGATCTGGTCCTCGGATATGAAGTTTGGCATACCTCAAAGCTCCCAGAGTTTCGAGATGGGGACGGCCATGAGACGTTTGTCGCCACTTGGCAGGACGCTGTCACCCGTATAGAGCACAATACCTGTCTGAAAATCCTTTCCGGCCTGATCGGCCAGTTTCTTCAAGCCGCTAAAGTCAGCATCTTTCACGGACCGTGCGGTCTTGACCTCTACCCCCCAGACATTCCGTCCACGTTCAATTACGCAATCCACTTCGACTTGGTCGCGATCCCTGTAGTGGTGGAACTGAAGCGCTGGATCGGTCCAGCCAGATTGGGCAACCAGCTGCTGAATTACGAAAGACTCCAGCGCATGGCCAAAATCCCGCCGTCGGGCATTCCAGTCTTCAACTCGCAAATCCATCAGCGAGCAGATAAGTCCAGAGTCTGTAACATGTGGTTTCGCGCTCTTCACCAAGCGCTTCCCACGGTTACGATGCCAAGCAGGCAGCAGTCGCAGCAGAAATAGCCGCTCCAACACGTCCACGTAATGGTTTACCGTCTCGCGATCCATCCCCAATTCACGACCCAGTGCACTACGGTTGAGCAGCGAACCAGAATACAAGGCCAGCCGCTTTAGAAGTGCGCCCAGTTGCGAGCTGTCTCGCAAGTTTGCAACCTCCGGAACATCACGTTCGAAAAGGGTTTGCAGATAGTTTCGGTGCCAGGCACGGGCACGCTGCGGAGACCGCGTGCGAATCTCCGGATAACCCCCTGCCAGCAATCGCTGCGGGATGTCGAGTGGGACATTGCTTGCGGTCTTCCGGATTTCAGGTGTCAGACCTCTCTCAAGGAATATCTCCAGAAAGCGGCCCGGTCGCTCCATCTTTTCCGATTCCGTCAGCGTATGGAGCCGCAGGATTTCCATGCGACCCGCCAGCGATTCGCTCGCGCGTGGCAAGAGCAGCAAGTTAGCCGAACCCGTCAGCAGAAAACGGCCGGGGCGACGGTCTTTGTCCACGGCAACTTTGATAGCGCGTAACAGTTCCGGCACCCGCTGCACTTCATCAAGGGTAACTTTTTCCGGCAGCCCCCGCACGAACCCTGACGGATCAGCCAGAGCCGTTTGCGCGAGATCGTCATCATCCAGATCAATGTAGACGCGATCATCCGCCAAACGCTGGGCCAGCGTGCTCTTGCCGGATTGGCGCGGCCCGAGCAGACAAACCACAGGCGTATCCTGCAAGGCCTCGACCAGTGCTGGATACAGTCCACGCGGCAACAAATCTCGGGCGTCGTCCATTTGCTGTACATGCTATCGGCAATGTGCGGGTTACACAAGCGGCAACTTGCGGGTTATGCTCGCGGTCAAAGGTATCTACCCTTGCGGCTAGTGGCCAACTACAACCCCGGCAGATTGCACTCTTCCCCTCCGGCTAATTGCACCCTACAGGCTCGGCAGATTGCGGGATAGACCGGCGGCAGAATGTGGGTTTACGCCTCCTCCCGCATGCTCGGCGGAAACTGAATGTCCAAATCCTCTACCGAAAGCTTGCCGGAAATTAGGCGCATGAGAAGCAGATCGCGGGTGAGGGTCGCATTCGCTGAAAGAAGAACCTCAAGTTTTTCAAATATAGGTTGAGCGATGTCGTTGGATTTCCTGATGAGACACTCACCGGGCAAGCAGATGGAGATGATTTTGAATGTATCAACAATGATGTTATCGAAGCCGCCTGATTTCGAGACGCCTTTCACGACCGTGATTGCGTTCAGCATTGCCAAGTAAAAGAAGTAGATCTTCTGGGAGAATTTCGGAACCAGGGCATAGCATGATTGGTTTATGGCCATATCGCACTGGGCCAAAGCCAAAACTCCCCGTTCCCGCGAAGCAAAGTTCAAGCGCTCCTAATAGGAAATACCGGCCACGCCATCTGCAGGGCGCGATTATGCGTAAGATTAGGATTATGATTAGGAGGGGGGCGCTACAGATTTCGCCAGATGCCGCGGCGCTGGTTTTGCGCTTCCTGTTGAAAGAGGAGGTAGGCTTCTTCGCGGGGATGTTCGGCTTCGTAGACGATGGCGTTCCCGCCGAGCAGGAGGCGTTCGCCGATGTCGGTCCCTTGCAGTTCGACATAGCAGAGGAGACGGCCGAAATTGTCGCGCAGGATTTGATCCTCTGGGAAGACAAGTCGGACTTCACGTCCTTCGAGCCACATCTGAACGGTGCGTGTAGCCACGTCGCCGTACTGGAGCAGCAGTTCGGGGTCCATGTTTAGCTCTTCTGCTTGTGCTCGTAATCCGCGCGTGCGGCGGGTCTCGGGTGCATCGATGCCGAGAATGCGCACGCGTTCTTCGAGTCCCATGAATTCGACCACGATGGTGTCGCCATCAATTACCCGTGTGCACAGTGCGAGTGGAAATCCGTCCTCGTCTTTGACGTACATTTCGGGCTGACGTAGGCTGTAACCAAGGATCATGCCGCCTACGAATAAGATGAGGCTGAAGAGTCCCCACAATGTATGCGTTCTGAATGAGCCCGGTTGCCCGAGTTTCTGTAGTAAGGTTGCCATGACTTCGTTTCGCGTTTTCTCCGCATGACATCCGGGTCGACAATCTAACCCGATTTCGTATCATGCCCACAACACAACTGATAATGATGCATCAAGGAGGTTCCTGTGCCAAGTGAGATTAGCGCGCTTTCGCTCATACACCGCTGCCGACGCAATCGTCGCTCTGCTGCGATTCGTGACTTGGTGCAGGAGGTGCGGCTGCATCCCGCCGACCTGATCCAGCCTTTGTTTGTGGTTGATGGTGGCGGGGAGCCGGAAGTGATCGAAAGCATGCCGGGGGTGTTGCGCTATTCGATTCCGCAGCTGGTTGAGCGTTGCCGCGAGGTGGCCGATCTCGGAATTCCGGCGGTAGCGCTATTCCCTAAATTTGATGCGGCGCTGAAGGATGCGGAAGGTAGCCATGCGTTAGTGCGCGATAATCTGCTGTATCGCGCGATTGCGGCAGTGAAGGAGGCGTTGCCGGATTTGTTGGTGATCGCCGACGTTGCACTGGACCCATACACGGATCACGGACACGACGGGGTGTTGTCGCCGGATGGGCGCTCGGTGGACAATGATGCGTCGGTTGCGCGTCTGACGCAGTTGGCGCAGCTCGAAGCGGAGGCTGGGGCCGATTGGGTGGCACCGTCGGATATGATGGACGGGCGCGTGGGCGCGATTCGCGCTGTGTTGGACGGCGCGGGGTTCACGGATACCGGCATCCTGGCGTATTCGGCCAAGTTTTCGTCGGCCTATTACGGCCCGTTCCGGGAGGCGGTGGGCAGTTTGCAGGCGGCGGGTACCGCGCACCTGGATAAGAACACGTATCAGTTGAATCCGGCCAATACGCGGGAAGCGATTTTTGATGCGTTGCTGGACGAGGAGGAGGGCGCGGATGTCTTGATGGTGAAGCCGGCGGGGCCGTACCTCGACATCATCAAGACGCTGCGTGAATGCACGGACCGGCCGGTTGCGGCGTATCAGGTGTCGGGCGAGTTCGCCCAAATCCATGCGGCGGCCCGTTTGGGCTGGCTCGATCTGTGGCGGGCGCGGGACGAATCGCTGTTGGCGATCAAGCGTGCCGGTGCGGACATGATTTTGACCTATTTCGCCGCGGACTGGGCGGGGACTTTTAAGTAAGGTCGCATGAAGGCTGTCCGAGCCAGCGTGCAGCGTTTCAGCGAGATCCTGCTGGATTTGCTGTATCCCCGCCAATGCGCGCATTGTGGCGGCGAGCCGGATGCTGGCCCGTTTCTGTGCTGGGAGTGTCTTTCGGATGTGCACTATGTGCAGGCGCCGTTCTGCGAATCCTGCGGCGATCCGGTGCCCGGGCATATTGATCATCAGTATCGCTGCGTATTCTGTTCGCGTAATCCGCCGCACTTCGATGGGGCCCGTTCGGCGGTACGGTATCAGGGCGCAATCGGGACGGGACTGCGCTCGATTAAATACCATGGTGCGACGTGGTTACTGCCCGATATGTCGCGTCTGCTGAGCGCCTGTGTGCGTACGCATTACGACTTGTTGCCGGTTGAAGGGGTGTGTTATGTTCCGCTCCATGCCGTGAAGGAACGGGAACGCGGTTTCAATCAAGCCGAGCGTTTGGCCCGTGCCTTGGCAACGGAGCGCGGCTGGTCGGTGATGCGATCGGCGTTGCGCCGGACCAAGGACCATGGCAGCCAAACGCGTTTGACAGCCAAACAGCGGGCGGCTAACGTGGCCGGCGTTTTTGAAGTTGCGAACAACAACGCGGTGAAAGGGAAATGCCTGTTGCTGGTGGACGATGTAATGACCACCGGCGCGACCGTGAATGAATGTGCCCGGATCTTGAAACAGGCGGGTGCCGCCAGTGTGTATGCAGTGACGGTGGCCCGCGGCTGATGCAAGGGAGTACCAGAGAGTATGGCCTTTTTTAGACGAAAAAACGTATCCACGGTTAAAGTGCGCAAGCGGGAAATGCCCGATGGCTTGTGGCTGAAATGCCCGTCTTGTAACGAAATCATCTTTAAGCAGGACCTTGAGGCGAATGACAAGGTTTGTCCAAAGTGCGGATTTCACTTCCAGTTGAACCGCAATGAGCGTCGTGATTTGTTGATCGATGCGGGCACCTTCGAGGAATGGGATCATGAGCTTTACAGTGTCGACACGCTAAAGTTTACCGGGGTCGCATCCTACACCTCTAAGCTGGAAGACAATGTGAAGAAGACCGGTCATCGCGACGCGGCGCTTTGTGGGGCCGGCCTGATGAATGGCCAGCGAGTGGCCCTCGGGATCATGGACTTTAGCTTTCTGGGCGCCAGCATGGGGGCTGTGGTGGGTGAGAAGATTACCCGTTTGATTGAGCGGGGCACCGAACAGCAACTGCCTGTGATCGTCAGTTGTGCCTCGGGCGGTGCGCGTATGTACGAGGGCTTATACAGCCTGATGCAAATGGCGAAGACCAGCGGCGCATTGGCTCGGCACGCGGAAGCCGGATTGCCGTATGTCGCATTGCTGACACATCCTACCATGGCTGGGGTGATGGCGAGCTTCGCGACGTTGGGCGATGTGATCGTGGCGGAGCCTGGAGCGTTGATCGGTTTCGCTGGTCCGCGCGTCATCAAAGAGACCACCCAACAAGATTTGCCGCCCGGCTTTCAGCGCGCCGAGTTCTTGCTGAAGTATGGCTTGATCGATCAGGTCATCCACCGTAAAGAGTTGAAGCAGGGCATTTCCCAATTGATCAGCTACATGCAGCCCGCTGCTGTAGCGGCTGGAGAATAGCGCTAGTGACGAATCCGGCTCCGGACGCCTTGACCGATCAGTTGGATCGGTTCTTTCGACGCACCGTGGAGGGTATCCGTCCGGGTTTGGATATCATTCAGGCCTTACTGGCCTCGTTGGATAACCCGCAGGATGCCACCCCATATATTCATGTGGCCGGTACCAACGGCAAGGGATCTGTTTGTGCCTTACTATCGGCTTTGCTGAATTCGGCGGGCTATCGTACCGGCTGTTATACTTCGCCACACTTACAGCAATTCAATGAGCGTATTCAGGTCAGCGGAAAGCCTATTGATGACGGCTCCCTGTCCAGACTGATTCGCCATGTCGAGGAAAACGCGGATGCCCTTGAAACGGAACAAGGTCTACGCAAGGCAACATTCTTTGAATGTGCCACGGCGATGGCGTTCACACATTTTCGCAATGCCGCCGTGGATTGGGCGGTGATCGAGACGGGCATGGGCGGGCGTTGGGATGCCACCAATGTGGGCGTGCCGGCGGTGTCTGTGATCACGCGGATCGACATTGATCACACCAACTATTTGGGGCGCGATCCGGTAGGGATCGCAAAGGAAAAGGCGGGCATCATCAAGCCCGGTGTGCCGGTGGTGCGCGGTCCGTTACCTGATCCGATTGCCGAGGTGATTGAGGAGGTAGCACGCGAAGTCGGCGCGCCCGTTTGGCGGGCCGACGAGGTAGTATCAATTCAGCGCGTGAAGCAGGGGTGGGACGGGCAACGGATCCGGATCGACATCGATGGCCGCGATTTGCGACCGGTGCAGTTGCCGTTGATTGGGCGACACCAACTCGAGAATGCCGCCCTGGCGCTCACCGCGATTGAGGCCCTGCAAGCGGCGGGCCGTGTGGCCGTGCCGGACCAGGCGATCGCAAAAGGTTTCAGCGCGTGCCGTTGGCCGGGACGATGCCAGTTACTGTCGAACGATCCTGTGATCCTGTTGGATGTGGCGCACAATCCTGATGGTGCCCGCGCGTTGAGTCAGACGATTCGTGAACTGTGCGGCAAGCAGCCGGTTGGGTTGGTGGTCGGTTTCTTGGGTGATAAGGATATCGCCGGTTGCGTCAATGAGTTAGCGGCGGTAGCGAAACGGTTTTGGGTGGTGCCGATCCAGCATCCGCGGGCGGCGCCGGTGGACGAGGTGTCCCGGGTGGTCGCCGCTGCGCGACGACCGGTAGATGCAGGGTCACTGCAGGCGATGATCGATGAGGCGCGCGCGTGGGCCGTGGAAGAGGGTGGCATCATTTGTATAGCCGGATCGTTGTATCTGGCCGGGGAAGTCTTGGATGAATTGGGCGGAAGTACTAGTATGCGTCGCGTCGACTGATTAACAGAAACATGAGCCCCGAAAACGCAATAACAGAGACCGATATGCAGCCGCTGAAAATAGCGGTGGCCTGCGGTGGCACCGGTGGACATGTTATGCCGGGTATGGCGACGGCGATGGTGCTGCGCGATCGCGGTCATCACGTCACCTTGTGGCTGACCGGCAAGGAGGTCGAAGACCGGTCGGCATCGGAGTGGAACGGGCCCATCATCCGCGTCGCCGCGCGCGGGTTCCCGAACAGTTTTTCCCTCAAAGGTCTTACGGCCGCGTGGCAACTGCGCCGCTCAGCGCAGGAATGTCGGACGTTGATGGAGCAGGAAGGTTGTGACGTGCTTTTGGCGATGGGCAGTTACGCCTCGGCAGGCCCGGTATGGGCCGCCCGCAAGCTCAAGATCCCGTATGTGCTGCATGAGGCCAATGTGTTGCCGGGCCGGGCCGTGAAATTGTTCGCGCGTCGGGCTTCGGCGGTGGCTTGTCACTTTGAAGGCACGTTCTTTTATCTCTCAAAGCGTAATTTGCACATTACCGGTATGCCGCTACGAAAGACCTTGTATGCCGAGGATCAGCCGGCACTCGAATTGCCCGACCAGGACCGGTTCACCTTGCTAGTCATGGGGGGTAGCGCCGGTGCCCACGTCTTGAATGAGGTCTGCACGGAAGCGGTCGCGGCCTTGGCCGCGCGCGGGCGCGCCCCGCAAGTCATTCATTTGACCGGTGCAGCCGACGAGGAATGGGTGCGCGAGCGTTATGAGGAAGCGAAGGTGTCTGCTTGGGTTCAGCCGTTCAGCGCGACGATGGCGCCCTTGTATCGTGCCGCCAATGTAGCCGTATGCCGAGCCGGCGCCTCAACCTGTGCGGAGCTGTCCCTGTTCGGTTTGCCGGGCTTGCTGGTGCCGTATCCCCATGCGGCGAACGACCATCAGACCGCGAACGCGCGCGCACTGGAGCGACAAGGCGCGGTCGATGTGGTGCCGGAATCCGATTTGAATGCGGCTTGGCTGTCGGATTATATCGAAGCCTCGATGAACAGCACGAAACGGCTCGAAAAGATGCGGCGCGCCTTGCAACAGGTGACCCCCGCGGACGGGGCGGAGCGACTGGCCGACCTGGTCGAGCGGTGTGGGCGGGCAGAATGACGGACTGGATGCGTTTGCTTGATGAGCCTGCCGGCAAGCGGGTTCACTGCGTGGGCATCGGTGGCTTCGGTATGGCCGGTCTGGCGGCTTTCTTGCAGGCGCAGGGCTTTCAAGTCGACGGCTGCGATGTGGCCGTGAATCGGTTGACACGTCGGCTGGAGTCGCTGGGCATTCCGGTTTTCATTGGGCACAGCGCAGATCATTTGGATCCCGCACCTGACTTGGTGGTTCGCAGTACGGCGGTATCGCGCGATGTGCCCGAAATCGCCGCTGCGATTGAGCGTGGCCTTCCCGTCTGTCGTCGCGGCGAACTCTTTCCGGCCTTGCTGCGTAAGGTGCCGCGTTTGGTGGCCGTCAGCGGCACGCATGGCAAGACCACCACCACCGCGATGTGCGCGCACGCCGTCCGCGGGGCTGGGGCACTGCCATCATTCTTTATCGGTGGCGAATGGGAAGCCGATGGGCGCGTGTTTGAGGCGGGCACCTTTCCGGCGATGGTCGTGGAAGCGGACGAGAGTGACGGCACGCTGATTCACTATGCACCAAACATCGCCGTCATCACCGGAATCGACTATGATCACATGGAGCACTTTGCTGATCAGGAAGCCTTCATCGCGGTGTTTCGTCGCTTCATCCAACAAACCAAAGAGGCGCTGATCTATTATGGTGACGATGCCCGGCTGGCGGGGCTGGTGAGTGATAGCCCGTGTCGTGCCGTGTCCTACGGGTTTGGAGAAAATTGCACCTATCGCATTGCCGACATGGAGCAAGGTACATTTGGCGCGCGCTTTTGCGTTCAATATGAGCAAGAGCGGCTGGGCCCTTTTCAGTTGCCGGTGGCGGGTCGGCACAATGTCCTCAACGCGGTTGCGGCTATGCTGGTGGCGCAGGAGCTGGGATTGTCGGCGGAACAAGCCGGTGCGTCGTTTCAGAATTTTCGGTTGGTGCGGCGGCGATTCGATTTTCAGGGGACCCATTCCGGTATCAAGGTCTATGCCGATTACGCGCATCATCCCACCGAGATTCAAGCCTTGCTGGAAACCGTGCGACAGGCGCATGCCGCGCGTGTGATCGCCATTTTCCAGCCGCACCGTTACACGCGTACTCGCACGTTGGGCCGCGATTTCCCGCCGTCCTTTGTCGGGATTGATCATGTCGTATTGGCCCCGGTTTATGCGGCATCCGAGCAACCGCTGCCGAGCGGGACCACGGCCGATCTGGCGTGTCACTTTGCAGCGTTTGGTGAGGTCGAGTATTCCGTCGCCGACAGTTTGGAGGCCGCTTGGGAGAGGGCCGTTGGCGAAGCGCGCGCGGGTGATCTGTTGTTGTTGATTGGGGCGGGGGACATAGAACGGTTGGGCGCGCTGGTGGACGAGCCCGGCGCCTAAGTTGCAATGTCGCGATCTGCCGTTATCTTTTCGGCATGAGAAGACTCAAGTATATCGGGCTCGGCGCTGTGCTGGGCGGACTGCTCATGCTCGGCGTGGGGTATGGACGTGGTAATGCCACGGCGGCAGGGACAGCGCTGGGGCCGGTACGTGTTTATGTGGTTGAATCAGGAGCGTATGAGATGATGGAAAAGGTCGTAAAGACGGACGAGGAGTGGCGGGCGCAGTTGACGCCGGAACAATATCGCATCACGCGTGCTCAGGGGACAGAGCCGGCCTGTTCCGGTGAGTTTGACGGCCATAAGGAGGAGGGGTATTACCGCTGCGTGTGTTGCGGGCTGGATCTCTTTTCCTCCGAGCATAAATTTGAGTCTGGCACCGGTTGGCCCAGCTTCTGGAAACCGGTCGCGCCTGAGAATGTCACAGAGCGCGAGGATCGCAGTCACTTTATGGTGCGGACCGAGGTCATTTGTACGCGATGCGATGCGCATTTGGGCCATGTTTTCCCGGACGGCCCGCGGCCAACCGGCCAGCGCTACTGCATCAATTCCGCCGCCATGACTTTCCATCCTGCTGCCGATTAAGTTGATTGTCTGTCCCCCTTGTAGGGCGCCCGCTTGCGGGTCGCCGTCTTGGGGCCATGCGGATCGTTTGCGTGGATTGGCGGTGGCCGAAGGGGTCGCGCGATGGTCCGTTCCAGCTACGCCCTATCGCGTTGTTGCGCGGGACGGCGCGGACAAGAGTCCAGCACCGCCCCCCGCGCCTAGCGCTAGGCCGCATCTGACCCGTCCCACGCGCTCAAATTCGTGACCGAATTTGCCCCCTTCGCCCACCGCATAGCACACCTTCGGTAGACTTGTGCGTGGCCTGTTGCGCGCATTTGCCTCGCTGAAGCACAACCGCTGTCGATTGCTGGCTAATGTAGGCCGACCCTCAGTGGTCGGCGC
>SLCI01000105.1 GCA_007125875.1 Kiritimatiellia bacterium
AAGCATTCTGGAGGGACGTGCTCCGTCACGTCCTCGGAGAATAGACCGAAAAAGGTTTAGAAACTGGTATGACCTGCATTTTGGCGGAGTTCGGTGAACGTCGGCCAAGCGCAAGAAAGAGACCTCTCGACTCCGCTCGAGGTGACACTGCTGCGGGTACCGTGTCGTTGATCTGTTAGACAGCTTTTCTCTGCGGTCAGCTCGAAGGATTCACGGCCACGTCCTTCATCCGCCGCCCTGCCCAGGCAACCAGGCCAAAGACCATGATCCCGAGCCAAGCAAACCAATCGCCGTATCGGGTATAAATCGTCAGGGGCATATCGGCGGGAGGCACATGGCTGCGCGCGATCGTGAAACCCTCCACAAAGGTGAAACCCGTTTCATCCGCGATCATCTCATTGATGCGACCAAATCGATTGATACCAACCGACACGCCCGTATTGGCGGACCGGACAATTGGGACGCGATTCTCGGCCGCCCGCGCAACGGAGTGGATCATATGTTGCCGCGCCGCAATGGATTCCCGGAACCACCCGTTATTGGTTTGATTCACCAGCAAGCGCGCGCCGCCTTGTACTGCTCGACGACTCAGCGTCGCGACGGTGTCTTCAAAGCAGATCAGCACAGCGAAGGTCTCCGTACGATCCGGCACCGTCATGACGGTGCTTTCTGAGCCGGCATCGAAACTCGCCTCAATCGGAGTCATCGCCTGCAAAAAGGGCAGGAAGCGACCGAGTGGCACATATTCGCCGAACATCACTAAGTGCTGCTTGTCGTAGGCATCCACGAGATGGCCATCGCGATCGAACAAGAGCGAGCTGTTATAATATCGCGGTATGCCCTCATCCACCCACTCGATATCCATGCTGCCTACCAACAAGGGCGCACCGTCACGCGCCAACTGACGCACCAGCTCATAGCTGCGCGCACTTTCGCGCACGTAATCGGGCACGGCGGTCTCCGGCCAGATCACCCAATCCGGCTGACCTGCTCGCAGCGCCATGGTGGTTAGTCGCTCCAGTTGAGCATAAATATGATCCACAAATTCAGGCGTCCACTTCTGGTATTGCGGGATGTTCGGCTGAATCAATGCCGTGCGCAGTTCGGTGCCGCCCTCCGGTAACGGCTGTCTGATTTGTCGGCCACCCCACACGATCGTGACGGCCAACACCAGCAACCCCAGCATCAGCTCGGGATTCCAGGAGCGACCGCCGCGCAAGCCGTCGCGGACGTAACGTTGGATGGTGAGAAATACCACGGCATTGACCACCATGATCAGCGCCGAGACGCCATAAATCCCTGTCACCGAGGATACCTGCAACACCGATAAGCGCTCAAATTGACTCAGTCCCAACGGATTCCATGCAAAGCCGGTAAATAGGACCGATCGCAAATATTCCGGCCCCACCCAAATCAGTGGCAACGTGAAAAGAATGCCAACGCGCGACAGCACCTTGTCTTCCGGCATGATCTGGAAAAGCAGTCTGACGCCCACGGCGAACAGGCCAATATAGAGCGCACAGTAAAAGGATAACAACACCCAGCCGAGCCAGGTCACTTCCGTTAACCAGAATATCGAGCCCAGCCAAAAGACGGCACCGGCAATCGTGCCATAACGGAAAGCCGTAACCAGTGGGACTCGCCGGACCACCCAGATCAGCGGGACCCAGGCAATCCATGCCGTATCCGACCATTCGAGGGGCGGGAACGCAGCAAAGGACATCGCGCCGCTTGCCATGGCAGCAAGAACAGCCACGACATCACGGTAATCTATTGAGTGGCCCCGCAACATTTCTTGAACTTCTTGCCACTTCCGCATGGACAGGGATCATTACGGCCGACCTTTGGTTCGTCCCGTCGTACCGGTGCAACCGGTGACTTAACCGCGTTATCAAAGGCCTGCCCTGCCGCGGCATTCGAACCTGTCGCCGAAACAGCCGCCTGTCCCCTAGCCTCTCCCAAAGCCGAGGCCTCGCGATGCACCGCCTGACGCGGCAATGAAGCCAAAAATGTTTCGAACGCGTTCATGGAGGTGGCGAATCGGAACATACGACTGGCCACATCCATCTTGATGCGATCCATGAGCTGGGCGAACAGGTCGTACGCCTCGCGCTTGTACTCCACCAAAGGATCACGTTGCCCGTAGGCGCGCAACCCGACGCCTTGCCGCAAGGCATCCATACCGCGCAGATATTCCTGCCAATGCTGATCCACGGCCTGCGTAATAATCATGCGCTCCAAGGAAACCAACGCCTCCTGATTCTCTGTGGATGCCTTTACTTCGTAGGCCGCCTTCACCTTCTCGGTCAGGAATTCGGCAATCGCATCCGCATCCCGACCGGCGTCCAGCAAGTCTTCGGACTTCACGCCTACCGGAAACGTCGTATTCGCCCAATGGACGAACTCAGCCAAGGCCTCCTCGGGCTCCGGACTGCTCATGGCGGCTTCCGCTTCCATCGCTTTGGCCTGAATAACCTCTTCGCAGATGTCGTACAGCTCTTGCCGCGGATCTTCCGAACGCAGCACATCGCTACGGAATCCGTAGATGATTTCGCGCTGCGTGTTCATGACATCGTCGTATTCCAGCGTGCGCTTACGAATCGAGAAGTTTTGCTGTTCCACTCGTCGCTGCGCGCGTTCGATGGAACGATTCAACCAGGGATGCTCGAGCACTTCGCCCTCTTCGATCCCGAGCTTCTCCATGATGCCGGAAATACGATCGGATCCGAACAAGCGCATCAGGTCGTCTTCCAGCGAAACATAGAATCGCGACGAGCCCGGATCGCCCTGACGAGCGCAACGACCGCGCAACTGACGGTCGATCCGGCGCGATTCGTGTCGCTCGGTACCAATCACGTGCAGTCCGCACGGCTTCTCATCGAGGATATCGCGCAGCGTGCGCCCATCGAGTTTGTCTTCCAGCGCGACGGACGACGTAATCACATCGCGCTCCAAGTAAACAACGCCCTGGCCCAGCTTGATGTCCGTACCGCGACCCGCCATATTCGTGGCGATGGTGACCGCCCCTTGCTGACCGGCGCGCATCACAATCTCCGCCTCGCGTTCGTGATTCTTCGCGTTCAGCACGTTGTGCGGAATATTGGCCTTTCGCAGCATGCGACTGATCAACTCCGACGTTTCGACTGAAATGGTACCGACCAGCACCGGCTGCCCGCGCTGATTACACTCGCTGATTTCTTCAATCACGGCGTTATATTTTTCGCGCAGGGTCTTAAAGATTTGATCGTTATTATCCATCCGGCGGACCGGCCGATTCGTCGGGATCACCACCACATCCAGCTTGTAGATCTGGTGAAATTCGTCGGCTTCCGTTTCCGCCGTACCGGTCATACCGGCGAGCTTGTCATACATACGGAAGTAGTTCTGAATCGTGATCGTCGCCAGGGTTTGCGTTTCGCGCTCGATCTTGACCCCTTCTTTGGCTTCCACCGCTTGGTGCAAGCCATCGCTCCAACGCCGTCCCGGCATCAAGCGTCCGGTATTTTCATCCACGATGATCACTTGGTTCTCTTGCACCACGTATTCGACATCGCGCTCGTAAACGCAATAGGCGCGAATCAACTGATCGATGGCATGAATTTGCTCACTCTTTTCGGTGAAATGTTGTTGCAGTTCCTGGCGTTTCGCCACTTTCTCATCGGCGGAAAGGCTTTCGTTGCCATCCAGCTCAGCTAAGGCGGAGACCAGATCCGGCACCACAAAGGCGTCGGGATCGTTCGGGCTCAAGGCGTTGCTGCCCTTATCGGTCAAGCTGGCGTCGTGCCCCTTCTCATCGATCACAAAATACAACTCTTCGCGCAGTTCGCGGGCCAGCTCCTTGCGCATATCGGTCATCATGGTGGAATCGATCTGTTCCGATAAGCGGCGCTTGGCGGGATCTTCCAGCAGCTCCAGCAACATCTTGTTGCGCGGCATACCTTGATTGACCTGATACAGGCGAAGCTGCGCCTCCTCGGTCTCGCCTTTTTCCAACAACTCCTTCGCTTCGCGAATGAATTTGTTACAGAGGTCACGCTGCTGCCGAACCAAACGCTCCACGCGCGGCTTGTATTCATTATATTGCTGCGGCGTATGCGGAGCGGGTCCCGAAATAATCAACGGGGTACGGGCTTCATCGATCAAAATACTGTCGATTTCGTCGACCACGGCATAATGATGCTCACGCTGCACCATATCCGAAGGACGCATCGCCATGTTGTCGCGCAAGTAATCGAAACCGAATTCCGCATTCGTCCCGTAGGTGATGTCTTTGTTGTACTCTTCGCGGCGAACATCGGGGCGCATGGAGTTTTGAATACAACCCACCGTCAGGCCTAAATACGTATAAACGGTCCCCATCCACTCGGAATCGCGCCGGGCCAGATAATCGTTCACCGTCACCACGTGGACACCCTTACCCGAGAGCGCGTTCAAGTAGACCGGCAACGTAGCCACCAACGTCTTACCTTCGCCCGTGGCCATTTCCGCGATTTTGCCTTCGTGCAATACAATGCCGCCGATCAACTGTGTATCAAAGGGCACCATATCCCACGTCATCTGATTCCCGCTCACCTCGATGGTCTGGCCGACCAAGCGGCGACAGGCGTTTTTCACCACCGCAAACGCCTCAACCAGCAGGTCATCGACCGTTTCGCCGGCCTCAATTCGCTGCTTAAACTCCGCGGTCTTCGCTTTCAACTCATCATCGGAAATGGACTGCAGTTGCTCTTCCACCGCGTTGATTTGATCCACGCGCGGATGAATCTTCTTCAGATCCCGCTGATTCTTCGTTCCGATAATCTTCTTTAAAATCCACTGCATATACACACCAGTTTTCGTCTGATATTCCTTGGGAAAACAGCCATACGCTACGGGAACCGCCCTGACATTGCAAGGCTGATACGGTTCCCGCCACCCCCCGCTCGGATACCTTTCCAGAAACCACTTCAAACGCGCACGGCCGCCCGCAACTCATGACCATGGTGTTCCCCGCATGCCGCCTTCGCAAGGCGTCCGCCTGCGGGTCGCCGACTTCACCCGCAAACTATGCATTGTCTCAACGCTGGGGAAACGGAACACGCGCCACAAAACCACCTATAGCTTATACGCTATACTCATCATTACGCAGAAAATCATAATAGCTTATAAGCTATTGCCGGTTTCACCACAACCGATTTGGAGTGCGCCGCTCTGCGGCGCTTTGGACAAGCCCCCGTTTGTCTCACCAACCGCCCCTCGCCTTTACCCATCACGCAATGCTGATACTTGTCATCCCGAGCAAGCCTGCCCTGAGCGAAGTCGAATGGGTCGAGGGATCTCATGCACTACCAGCAGCCCTTGCCGGTAAGACATGCGTCGACAATGCGGGCTGGCGGCTGCGGGTGGGGACGGAGATGTCTCGGCAAGCTCGACATGACCCGGTGGCGGGCGGTTGTTTAGTGATATCGGCTCGCTGGTGAGAGAACGGCTTCTGAGAAGTACTTGTCATCCCGAGCGAAGTCGAGGGATCTCATGCACTACCAGCAGCCCTCAGCCACCTGCGCAAGCACGGATAACGCCTGACCTACATTTTGGCGGGGTTCGGTTAACGTCGGCCAAGCGCAAAAACGAGACCTCTCGACTTCGCTCGAGGTGACACC
>SLCI01000226.1 GCA_007125875.1 Kiritimatiellia bacterium
CCCAAGTAGGGATAGAGCAAGGCCATGAAGAATGGCGTCACCCAAGGGATCAGCAGGAACAAAAGCAACACGCGGTCATCTGAAGAGCGAATGACCTGAATGGCCATCAACACATACCCCAGCAGGAAAAATAAACCGAAAAAGAACCCACTAGGCCACGCGGTCTGACGGAACAATTCGCTGCTCACGGCCAGTCCCTGCATGATTTGCGCTTGCGTTATCTGCCAAGCAGCACCTGCGCCCATGTGCGCCCAGATGTCTGCCGCCAACGGCACATTCGGCAATCGCGGCCAAGGCACCCCCATCTGCAGCATATTCCATGTCGCTATGGGCAGTAGGAACAGCGCGAAGATCAGCAATCCATTGAGTCCTCTAAAGAAGGTCGCAACGCGCCCGGGCCTTTTCTCCGCAGGAATGAACGCGGCGATGGCCGCATGCAGCCAGAGCAATAACCAGATCACCACAAACTCAATCCGCATCCACAGTGCCAAACCTAAAAGCGCCGCAGCGGATAACGGTAAACCGTGTCCACTTTTCCTCATCGATTCGATGTGAAGAGTCAATGCGCCGGCGGTTAAGGCCATCCCCAAAGGTGCACCGGTGCCTCTGAGTGCCTCCATGATAAGGGTCGGTGACAAGACCAAAAGGGCCGCGCTCACATGCGCATACAGCGGAAAGGCGAAAATGCTATGACTTAATCGGATCAGGACAAGCAAGGTCACCATCGCAAAAATGACGCCCAAACCAACCGCCGCCGAATCCACGCCCAACGAGAAAAAATGCGCTACGGCCATCAACCCCTGCCAAATCATACTGTCCACCATCGGCAATGGCTCATCGGGCAACGCGCCATACTGGAAGGTTTGACTCAGGTTTTGCGCAATCACCAAATGCTGATAGGCCTGATCTTCAACAAAAAAACGCGAACCGTCCGGAGCGATCTGAATGGACACCAATCGCGTAAAGATCAGCATTAAAATGACTAGCGGGATCACCCATCCCGCAAACCGCTGAAATCGCCACCGATACACACTCATGCTCAGCTCCTCGGAAGCTTTCGCCCACCCATTTTTACTGCCCCGGGATTAGGATAATCTGTTCGGGAACCAATACAGGATAACGCGCTCCCTGCACCCAATACTCCACGCCTTCGATGCGCACATCATGTCCTAATAGAGACTGTAGTTGCGCTTCATTACCGCGGACGTACGCCGTGGTCTCAATTAAGTGGCCACGCGATCGTGTCAGTCGATATCGGCTGGGGCGTCCAAAAACAAAACCTGCAGGACGTAAAACGCCCTCACGCTCCACGCGCTCACCTTGTCCATCGAGAGGAATCAACTGCAGGTCTTCAGGAGGCGGCGGTGGTGTGCGCTCAACGACGGGAGGCAGTACAGCGGGACGCGGCGCGGGTTCCACCGGCCGCAAGTCTCTATCCGGACGCTCCACAGGCGTCGGTGTACGAACGACTTCCTGACGTCGCGGTGCTTCCTCGACAACAGGTTCTGGCGGGGGTTCGGGACGAACCGGTAATACAAGATCCGAAGCGATCCACAACGTAGCATCCGATGGCGGCGCAATGCTCACCCATTCGGCAAACGTATCGCGCGCTGTAATACTATCGCCGCGCTCCAAGGTCGCCAATATTGCGTAATTCACCCCCGGCCCAGAACGCACATTCAACCGCGAGCCAATTACCAATCCGTCTTCGATGAAATCGCCATGCACCCAAAACACCACGTGCGGCGGTGGCAACACTTCGACCCACTCATCATGACTCGAGACGCTGGTCAGCAACTCACCTCGCTCAACCTGCCCAACCACTTCCGCGTCAAGACCAGCCTGTGCCCGCAAGTTAACGCGTGTGCCAGCCACACGGACCTGATCCGCAAGAAGGGAAGAGGTCATGGCAAACAGAACAAGGTAAACGGTCAGCAGTGTCTTCATAATGGGGTAGCAATAGCACGGGAACCGAAATCAATCAAGCGATCCGAGAAGACAAATACATGCACAAACCAAAAAACAAGGAAGGGCGGGAACGCCAAGGAGGTCGGGGTGAGGAACCCCATGGAAAGCGCTACCCCGCCCTTCCTAAATGATTATCTTAATACGATCGGAAATGGGTTTGATTGTGCAAATAACTACACGTAATATGCACACGGTTTAGACCTTAATCAAACGAATCCAACTAATTCAGGGTTTTACTGAGGAGAGCATCGGATGGCAAATTTACGTCCCCTTTTGGTGGTCACAGCATTAATTTTAGCCGGTCTTATCGCCGCTTGTTTTCGACAGGACATTCTGACAGTGACACTCGATGTTCCGCAAATGCGATCGAGCGATTGCCAGCAGATCGTTCTACGCGCTCTCGATAATCTTGACCAGGAGGCGATCATTAATGCGCGATTCGATGTCGCTGCAGGCGAGGTCACAATCACGTACAACAGCATGAGTCTCGGGCTGAAGAATATTGAACACGCCATCGCAGCAGCAGGCTTCGCAGTCAACACGCTCCCAGCAAACGAAGAAGCTCGAAGCGCGCTACCGCCCGGATGTCAATAGCCAGCCATCGCGCACATTGTGCATGCATTGATCGAACAATTCTGCGATTTCGTCGCACTGGAACGCGGGCTCAGTGATCACACGCGCCAAGCGTATCAGGCCGATCTGAAACATTTCATGGCCTATCTTGAACAGCGCGGCATTCGCGGCGTAAATGATTTGACTCGCCGTGACATCACCGGATTTCTCTTGGCAGAAAAAGACCGTACCATGGCGCCCGCCACGCTCGCCCGGAGGCTTGTAGCCATCAAAGTCTTTCTGCGTTTCTTGCAGCAAGAAGGGATGCTGGACACCAATGCGGCCGACGCCATGGATTCTCCGCGTCTATGGAAAATGTTGCCCGACACCCTGAGCCCCGAGGAAGTCGAGCGACTCCTGAATACACCCGAAAAAACGACGTCCATAGGATTTCGTGATCGCACCCTCTTGGAACTACTTTATGGCACAGGACTGCGCGTCTCCGAGTTGGCTAGCTTAACCGTCGAAGACATTCATCTGCCCGAAAAATACCTGCGCTGCGTCGGTAAAGGGGACAAGGAACGCGTGGTCCCGTTCGGTGACACTGCGAAGGCCATGCTGCAGGAGTACATCACCTATCATCGCCCTGCCCTGCTTCGACAAGAAAAGCATTCATACGTGTTCGTGACACGACGGGGCAAACCCTTCACGCGACAAGGCATTTGGAAGCTAATCAAAGTGTACACACACAAAGCGGGCATCGCACAAAACGTCACACCGCATACATTACGGCATTCATTCGCGAGTCACCTGCTATCGCGTGGCGCACCGTTACGCGTGATCCAGGAAATGCTGGGCCATGCCGATATCGCCACCACACAAATCTATACACACGTGGACCAAGGTCGGCTAAAGTCCATTCATCATCAATTCCATCCGCGAGCCTAGTTATGGATAAGGCCATTCGTAAAACAATCGAAAAGAAGTTGGGTTATCGTTTTCGCAAGCGTAAGCGACTCGAAGCGGCCCTAACGCACCCTTCGTATCGCCACGAAAACGAAGGCATCGCCGAAGATAATCAGCGGCTTGAGTTTTTGGGTGACGCCGCACTCGGTCTCGCCGCTGCCGCCGATGTGTACACCCGTTATGGGGACGAAAACGAAGGCAAACTGACTGACTTGCGCAGCCAATTAACCAACCGCACCATCCTCGCAAAAATTGGAGAGGAAATCGGATTAGGCGAACTGCTCCTCCTCGGCAAAGGCGAAGAGCGGTCCGGTGGCCGCACTCGCGCATCCAATATCACCGATGCCGTGGAAGCCGTTTTGGGCGCCGTCTACCTGGACGGCGGACAAAAGGCGGTCGAAAAGATTTACAAACGGCTTTGGCACACTGAGCAAACGCATGGCTCGATTGGCGAAGAATCGAATCCGAAAGGACAGCTCCAGGAGTATGTTCAGAAGCGCTGGAAGGTCAGTCCGCAGTACAGCGTGATCGAAGAGCATGGTCCCGCGCACGAGCGAGAATACGTTTGCGTCGCCCGCATCAAAGAAGAATCCTATGGGACCGGACGCGGCAGCAACAAACGCACGGCCGAAGCCGAAGCTGCGCGCGAAACCTTGCGCCTACTCGAACAGAAAAAATCTGAATAATCTTAGAGATGACAGCCCAGCGCGAGCGTGCTACATTCCTCCAACTTAAGCAAAGGTATCTGTTATGAAACATACGCTTCAACTTTCATTGCTCGCTGGCCTCTTGGTTCTAGGTGCCGCAAACACGCAGGCATCGACGGATCCCAGAGATCTACCCGCTGATGCGCCCACCATTTTAGAGTTTGAGACCAAGTATCAATGGACTGACCTCCATTGGGCTGTTCGTCGAGGGCAAGTGGATCGGGTACGCGACCTGATGGGCCGCGGCGATCTGGAGGCGCGCGATTTTCAAGGACGCACGCCGCTGCATATTGCCGTTCTGTCCGGCTGGGACGAGATTGTTGAGATGTTGTTGGCCGCCGGTGCCGATGTGAACTCACGTGATCAGTGGGGTATCACTCCCCTACGTCGTGTCGAGTTAATCGAAGAGTACCGTGACTGGGATCGAGCCAATATCGCCGACCTGCTGCGCGAAGCCGGTGGCGAGAAAACTCAGATCATGCCTCACCGCTGATCGTTGGTGAAATCTCCTATTCGCACGTCTTCCAATCGTTGGAAGAAAAAAGACGTGAGTTTCCAATCGTTGGAACTTTTTTCGTGATTTTTTCCTGTCGTTGGAAGATTTTTTGGACAGTTTTCCAATCGTTGGAAACCCGAATAAGCCCCCCCTTTTTTAATGGACTGCTGGAGTTGCATGAGATTACTCGCCCCATTCGGCTGCGCTCGGAATGACAGGGGGCTGCGGATAGTTCCGATATAAACCACGAAGGACACGAAGAGCACGAAGGGCGTGCGGGCGGCTGCTTCATCCTTTGCCCTCTTCGTGCGCTATGCGGTAAACAATGACCTCCACATCGAGGGGCGCAAGGCCTGTGCCTGTCATTGGGGAACTACTGATGGTGCGGATAGCGCGGATGAGCGCGCAGGTGATGTGACGAGCTGTAGGGCCGTCGCTCGCGACTGGCCGATTTCGATCCAAAGCGCCGCCGAACGGGGCACTTGATCATGGTTCGTGGTTCCGTACTCTTACACGCAAGTCTAAGCCGAAACGGCGATCCGCAAGCGGACGCCCTACACTTTCGTAATGATTCGTTTTCGTTGGGGAACTACGGATGGAGCGGATAGCGCGGATGAGCGACGCGTGCTTTGGGTTCCTGGTGAGACAGCGGGGGCTTGTCCAAAGCGGCGCGGAGCGCCGCACTCCAAGTTGGGGCAAACGAAACCGGCCTGAGGCGTGAGCCCCAGGCCGGTCGTTATCATTCGTAAGTTAACGCTTAGAGCGGATCAACTGTGACTAAGATGCCGTAGAAACGAGCATCGTCTGCCGGATCCGAATCTTCGAGCTGCGCAGCACCTGCGTCGGCATCAATGATTGAATCGGCCACGACCCACTCGCTCAGGACTGGCGGTTCCACAGAAGTGACCGCTGTCAGATCCGTCGTGTAGACGAGGTA
>SLCI01000085.1 GCA_007125875.1 Kiritimatiellia bacterium
AACCGCCTCGATCATCAGTTCGGCAGGACTGCACAGTCAGCAACCCGAGCCACCACCCTAACAGATCAAAAACATGTGCGCCGATATCATAGATGACTTCACCGCCGCTTTGGCGCCGGATTTGATTAAGTGTGTTCGCTGGCCAGCAATACTTTTCACCTTCGAACCATCGTACAGCAACGCACTCGCCCCACAACCGCTTCTGGAACACGTCATGGAGTGCCCGTGCGGCAGCCAAGTGACGACGAAAATGGCAAAATGCGAGCACACAACCCGATGCTTTGGCCGCGGACTCCATATCATCGAGCTCCGAGAGCGTCATCGCAGCAGGCTTTTCACACAGTACATGCTTACCCGCGGAAAGCGCCGCGCACACGGCATCACGATGTAAATGATGCGGCAGCGCGACGATGACGGCTTTGATCGATTCACACAATGCGGACTGCTCGAGCGCCGCATCATAGGTCATCGGCACCAGCTCGGCCGGACCTTGCAGGTCATCGCACACGCCAGGGTCAGCGACCCAACGCCATTGAAAGAGGTCACGGCAGCGTTGATCGGCTAAAGCAGGTCTATACAGCAATCTGGTAACAGCGCCGCCCCCAAGCACCCCCAGAGTCAAAGGCTTTGTTTGGTCAACAGCATGATCTTCATGCATCCTGTGCCGCCTTCCGCTTCTCGCGTTGACTATTCAAAATCATATGCGCTAACAAGCGCCAGTGCTTTAAGACAAAATGGAGTTTGCTCCCACGATACGCATTGGCCCGATCGAACAAATGCCACTGCACGTGCAGACGTTCCGCGTACGAGCGCGCGGATTCGGCCTTCAAAAAGGCGTTCCAGTTCCAGCGTGTATCAGGCAGTGGGAAGGTAACGCCAAGCGCTTCAGCGACATCCTTTTGCGATGTCCCCATGCGTTTAAGTAAGTCATCACCCAACTCTTTCGCGTAGTAGCAAGCCAAGTCCAGATGCCACGGGTCATCTTTCAGATCATGCCACTTCTTTATGCGCTCGTTCGTTGGCTTAGTGAACGTCATTGTGCGATGGGTGTCTCCATGTCGCCCCTTGGGCTTTCCCTTCTCGCCGTAGTTCAACATCGATGGCTCATAGGACACATCCAGAAAAGTGCAGATTTTTTGCAACTCCTTCGCGGGGTCTTGCACGAGCTCGTCGTAGTGCACGGAAATAGCCCGTTCACCTATCGCGCGTTGGCCTTCCATTAGCAAGCGGGGGCCATCGATCAAGTCCTGTTTGAAGGACGGCAGCTTCTCATACTCAGCGCCCACCCAGTCGAACAACACTGACCGCAGCACCGCCATCGGATTACGCACCAAGAAGATGAAGCGTGCCTTCGGATACACTTCGGCCAGATCGGGAATGATGTGATAGTAGCGAGGCGTCTTATCAATAAAGACATCTTTCCCGCTCTCCATGAGTAGATCGCGATAGAAAGCGTTTCCCCACGCGCGGCACGCGCAAAGCTGTGTCTCGCGCCCTGCACCATAATGATGCGCAATATCGTCCAACGCATGCTTCGCCCATATCGCGTTATACGTGACCTTCATTTCTTCCGGTCGCCGCGCATAGATTGGATGCAGCATAACCCATGTTTCCTGCGGAGCACATAATCGCGGATGCGAATTCAGGATTTGCTGCAAAAACGTCGACCCAGAACGCGGCAGCGAAAGCAAGAAGACAAGATTTTCCCCCAAGCTGTCCAGTGGCATAGGATGGCTGACCGGCTTATCCATTTCCTTGCCCATCTCCCTCGATCAGCTCCCAGTCATGCGGAACAACAACCATGCCCCAGTCTTGACTTATTTCGAGGCCACTTCCAAACACGTCGGTATTCTCTACGACCAATGTCGCCACTCGATTCAAACGGAACAGGTGCTCGATGCCGGCCCGGGCAAATGCCACATCGATTACATAGCGCCCCCCCGCCAACGGCAGTTGCGGAATGCGCAAGCGGACCTCGCCTACCCCTTGATTCACGGCTGCGAACGATTGCCCGCGGATCGGCATATTGCTACAGCGAAAGATCTCAACGCCAGACTCTGTCTGCACGGAAACCATGAATCCAGGATTCAAAAAGCGTTCGGCGGCACGATACTTGATGCGGAGCGTTAATGCATCCATTGTTTGGACACCAGCCTGCCCCGCAGAGCGAAGATCAACCGAAGTGATATAGACCGGAAGGTTCGGTTTCTTTTGATGCTCAGACAAGACACGCTGATCGACTGAGGTGTGCCACGCTTGATCCGCAGAGACGGAAGACAGATAATCGGATACGACGTCCTCACACGATCCAAATTTCTGCAAACGCCCCTGATGAATCCATAAGCCGGTATCACAGAGCTTACGAATCGATGCCATGTTATGACTGACAAACAGCACGGTTCGTCCATGCGCCGCAACATCTTTCATTTTGCCCAAGCATTTCTTTTGAAACTCGGCGTCACCCACTGCAAGGACTTCATCGACAATCAAAATATCGGGTTCGAGGTGTGCAGCCACTGCAAAGCCCAAGCGAACGACCATGCCGCTCGAGTAGCGCTTGACCGGGGTATCCAAATAGCGGGCGCAACCGGAAAACTCGACGATCGCATCGAGCTTCGATCGGATATCGGCCTTGCTCATCCCAAGGATTGCACCATTCAGAAAAATATTTTCGCGGCCGGTCAAGTCAGGATGAAATCCTGTACCCACCTCCAATAGCGAGGACGATGTGCCATTCATTCGGATCTCGCCGCGGGTGGGTGCAGTGATTCGGCTCAGCATTTTGAGCAAGGTACTTTTACCGGCACCGTTCCGCCCAATGATGCCGAGCACCTCGCCCTGCTTCACTTCGAAGCTAACGTCTTGCAACGCCCATACATAACTCTGATCGGAGCTTGTCTCTCGCTCATTCGCCGCGGTTATCGACAAATAGGGATCCTCTCTACCCCGTACTCGGTGCCACCAGCGATTGATATCATGCACCAGCGTGCCGGTTGACACTTCGCCTAACCGGTACTGCTTCGCCAAATTCTCGACTTGGATAACAACGCTCATGATAGTAAATGCTGAGAGGCTGAAAGGCTGAAACTGTTTTAGTTGTTCTCTCGTGTTCTGTGGACGATGGTGACAAAAATAGCGATCAGTTCAGCGACCTTTTTAGCAGCCTGTCTGATTCCTCTCCTTCAATCGAACAATCCTCTTTCAGCAACTCGATCCACGATTATGCCTCATCGGCTTCTTGCAACAAACCATCCAATTTTGAGCAAAATTCCGCGGAGGATCTCGCTCGCGATGCCTCGCGAGCATGGGCAGCAACAGATGTGCCTGATCGCAAAAGTTGTCGCCCGAGAACTTGCACTTCGGATCTCTGCTTGGGTAGGGCGACATAGTAATGAATAATGCAAGCGGCAAATCGTTTGGCACGCTCTCTCAACTCCTCACTCAGCCGCATCTTTTCCCTGCTTTCTGTTTTCAGCCTTTTAGTTTTTCAGCTTTTCAGCTTTTTCTTCAAACCGTATCCATAAAACTTCGTTCAATTCGGTTAAATAGCGCAATGCCGGCAGTCAGCACAAAAACGGTAAAGAAGGCGCTATACATTAAATGCCCAATTGAGACTGTGCCCTGCCCCAAAAAAGCGAGGCGAAAAGCTTCAATGATAGGGGTCATCGGGTTAATCATGAGGAACCAGCGCCAACGATCGGGAATCATGCTTAGCGGATAGATGACAGGGGCAGCAAACATCAACAGCCGCACACCGAAATCCAACAGGAAGCGCAGGTCGCGATATTTCGTAGTCATCGCGCTGAAAAGGATACCCAGCCCCAAACTCATCAGCGCCATCAAAACGACCAGCACAGGGAAGAGTGCAATGATCGGGTGAAATGATATTTCGGCTCCTTGCCAGTGGAAATAGGCCACAAATCCCATAAAGAAGAGGAATTGAAGCAGGAATTTCAGAACGTATGAGACAGACACGGATATGGGTACCGCGAGACGAGGGAAATAGACTTTGCCGAATAAGTGCGCGTTGGAAACAAATGTATTTGCCGTGGCTGTCAGTACACCAGCGAAGTACATCCAGACCACATTCCCGCTTAAATAGAAGAGGACTCGAGGTAATCCATCGGTACTCAACTGGGCTATTTCGCCAAACACGACGACGAAAACGAGCGTCGTTAAGAGTGGCTGCAGCACAAACCACGCTGGCCCCAGGATCGTTTGTTTGAATTGAGCAACGAAATCGCGACGCACAAACATCAATACCAAGTCTCGATAGCGCCATAGATCCGCAAGCTGAAGATCAAACCAACGTCCACGCGGACGAATTACAAGATCCCACTGGCGGCCTGAGAGAGACGCGAGCTCTGCTGTGTTTTGGTCATTCATTATGATGTGATCGAAATTAGCTACCCGACTATTCGCGGCTCCATACTAAGTTCAATGCCTGTTTTTTCAATGACACAATCTCGAATGCGATCAGCAAGTTTTATGACATCTCGCGCATGGGCCGTGCCATCTAGGTTTACAAGAACCAGCGGGTTTCGCTCGTGTTGAACAGCTTGATCTTCGCGCCACCCAACCGCACCCGCAGCTTGAATTAGTGCACCAGCAGGTAGCTTATGGAGCTCCCCCGCTTTGAATCGATGTCCTAATTCATATAGTTGATCCGCTATTTCCGGCCCAAGGCTAATCGCAACTTTTTGCCGCATGGCATCCAACTCCGCGGAACGCAAGAGTGCGTGTTTAAAGAAGGAGCCGACATTGCCCGTTCTATGAACATCCGGCAGGCGTCCATCGGTTCGGATCGCTATGATCGCACGCCGCATATCTGCAAGTGATGGCTGACTACAAGCTTGGCGCTGAAGCCAGTCCACCACGCTAGCATGTGAAAGATTAGGTGTGCCGTTGCGCTGCAAACGGAATGTCACATGGGTGATAACATATCGATCCAGCGCACTTGTATTGAATATACTTGTCCGATAGCCGAAGGCGCACTGATCCGGGGTGAGCGCACACCATTGGGCAGACTGCCTATCCCAGGCTTCCACCGAAATGATCGTGTCACTGACCTCCTGGCCATAGGCCCCTACATTTTGGACCGGTACCGCGCCCACCGAGCCGGGGATTGCACTCAAGTTCTCGATGCCCCACCAGCCATTCTGGACAGCGTATTCAGCCACTGTATCCCACTCCTCGCCAGCGGACACGCGCAATAAAACCGCATGCTCATCTTCCGACTGCACCGTCCATCCCGAGGTCGCCATGTGAAGCACGAGGCCGTGATAGCCAGCGTCCTTGACCAGCAAGTTACTTCCTCCCCCCAAGACGAAAACAGGTAACCCTGCTGTTGCGGCAAAAGAAAAGGCACGAGAGAGATCGTCAGGCGATCGCAGATCGATGAAGTATCGAGCCGGACCACCAACTCGAAAAGTCGTCCAATCACGAAGTGATACATGCTCTTGAATGGGTAATGTACGATCCATTACAGAACCAACACCTATACCTTTTCCCGTGAGGACTGCTCAGGAGCAGAATCCCAGTGTCGTATAACGAGCACGGCAAACACGACAACGGTCCACAAAATAGCCGGTTGTCGAAAAGGGAAATCGACGAAGGCATGTA
>SLCI01000256.1 GCA_007125875.1 Kiritimatiellia bacterium
AGGGGCGCGACAGCGAGTGGACATCGACCTGTTCCCCGCCGATGGTCCGGGCCAAAGCGGCCAGATCGGTCGTGGTGGTGGTAACGCGCACGCGGGCAGACGCCTCATGAGTGAACGAAATACTCATCACGAGGGCCAGCAAAGCAAATCCGATTCTTCTTATCTTCATGTTCATACTCCTGATCTTTAAGTTGATGGTGTCGGCTGTAGTTAGAAACGATGCGGCGGATGCCAACCGATGAAGTACGTGCCCTGCAGTAGCACGAAGTGTTCGGAATCATCTTCGCGATCATCCTGCGCGTACTGATACTGCACACGGAAGCGCGAAAAATCGGTCGGGCGCCATTGGTAGTAAATCGAATGCGCTTCGATCTGGGCACCATCTTCCAGTTTCGAAAACAGTACATCGGTCAAGTCATAGCGATAGCCAATGCCATGAAACCGGTTGAAGTCCCAATCGGCATAGATGTAGAAGCCTTCATCGCTGCCAGCGTCAAGTCCGGGCACATAATCGACATGGTTCTCGTAGGCGCTGTAGGAAGCCTTCAGAAATTCCGCGCCCACCGTTAGACCGCGATAGGTCTCGGTGCCGGTCAGGAACTTGTATTTGACGTCTAGGCCAAACGTATAGTCCATCTTCCCTCGCGCCCGTCGGTCACTGGTTAAGCCATCGTCGTCCAGCCTGTCCTCCAGCGGATCCCTGCTGCCGGAAGACGTTAGATACGAAGCGCCGGCCAATATGGAGTGTTGTCCATTCGGAGTTTGATAAAAGGTCTGGATACGGCCCAGCAGGGGATATCCATCAATGCGGCGCCCCACACTGTGCTCAATCTGGTTATAGGCACCTGCAATGAGCGTCAAGGTGGGATTGAAAAAGGGCGCAACAAACTCGATGTGCCCGCCGTCGCCAATGAACCCGTGATCGGTTGTCAATCCTTCGATCACATAGGGCTGATCCACTTGCGGGAAGTCATGTTCATGCACCCGGTTCAGATAGCCGAACGGGATCATTTCCCGGCCAAACTGGAGTTTGAAGTTGCCCGGCAAAATGGTCGAAACCCACGCCTCCTCGAGATCGAACTCGCCATCCTCAAAGGCCAGTGTCGCAAGCATGTCAAAATAAGGATCGACCGGTGCGCCGATATTCAGTTCAAACGCCCGCATCTCAAATTCCGTCTCATTAGAGTCGCGCAAGGGCGCCTCCAGGACAATGTCGACACCTGCACCGATATTCATTGGTGTACCGGCCAATCCCATGCCTCCGGCCTGAATCACCGGTGGGGCATACAACATCGCCGCTGTGCCACAGGCCACGTACAGTAGTCTCCGAATCGCTCTCATTCACGTATCCTTTCTTTTCGTTTCCATGCGGTTAGTCCAATCATTAGTCTGGACAATTGATAATCTAAAATCATGATATATATAGCAAACAAATGATTTGCAACAATATTTTTGAGTACATCTTGTATTTATTATTGTCAATCAACCAACTAATTTTGATTTATCAAAAAAGTATGGGGCGCGTTCCGAATATTCCTGTGGAAGTCCGATTTAATCTGATGATCATTCGAGCGGCGTCGACCGCATACGATACCGACAGGCTCTGCGCGCGAGGCGCAGTCTCAGCATTCCGTAATCTGTCTGCGAAATTCGGTGATGCAACTCAGCCAAAAATCGGTTGGCATGGCTTCATAGCGAATCCGATCCGGGCCGAGCGTGGTGTGAAACAGTACTGAGCTCGGTTCAAGCAGGCACTCGTCAAACAGGGCGCGACGCAGATACGCTTTGTTCGCGTCGTCGGCAGCGAGGTGAGGTTCCGGCGATGACCGTGCGGCCTCTGCCGCCAAGGCGTCCAGCACCGCGCAGAGATCTGTGGCATCGAGTGTCGTGTCGAGCCGCTCAGCTATCTCGTAAAAAGGCTCGATCACCTGTTTCAGCCGTTTCACGATCCGGTCGATCTCTAACTTCTGATCCGGCACATCACGAGCGCGAAGTTTGCGCTGGACCGGCGCTGGACCCGGCATCGGCTGCGTACTGGGCATAATGTTCAATCGAGGTATGGAAAAATCGCGCATATTCTTTCGAAACGTTGACTACTGGTCGGTAAACGATATTCTAATGAGAATAATTTATCAATAGTCAAGGAGGGCAAGGTGTTTGTCGAACGAAAAAGTGTGGAGCAGGTCGAAGAAGGCACGGAATTGGCGCCTCGTTTCGATGAGAACGGGTTAATCCCGTGCATCACGGCCGATGTTGAGTCGAATGAGGTCTTGATGCATGCCTATATGAATGAGGAGGCCTTGCGTCGGACGATTGAAACGGGCGAGGCGCATTATTGGAGTCGGAGTCGGAAGAAACTTTGGCGCAAGGGCGAGTCCAGCGGGTTGGTGCAAGAAGTGCGCGAGCTCCGCATTGATGATGATCAGGATTGTGTCTGGATGCGGGTTGCCGTGGCGGGCACCGGAGCGAGCTGTCATGTGGGCTATCGCAGCTGTTTTTATCGCGCCATTCCGGTCGGAACGGAGGGCGGCCAGCCGCTACGGTTTGTGGAGCAGGAAAAAACCTTTGATCCCAAGGCGGTGTACGGCGATGCGCCGAACCCGACCAAGTTATGAGCGTGCCATGGCCCAACTCCTATGCGGCGTGGCGAAGCTGCCTGGTTGCACGCGCGGGCATTTCTCCTTCGCTTGACTACTTCAAAGAGCGACACCAAAGTTTATCCGATCCACAGCAAGCGGAGACTAAACGGTTCCGTGAGCTTTATGGGGACGATCGCTGGCAGACCATATGCACTTGGCTGGAACAGGCGATCAGAGAGGAGGGCGACTGATGCCTATATACGTCTATGAAATTCTCCGCGACGGGGCGGACAGTGGGGAAACCTTTGAGTGGGTACAATCTATCAAGGATAAGCCGTTGACCGTTCATCCTGAGACCGGCGAGCCGGTTCGACGGATTATCACTGCACCCAATTTGCTTGGCTCGCACTCCGACCGCGCTGAAAAGAAAACATTATCCAACGACAACATCGAACGCCACGGCTTCACTAAATATGAGCGTTCCGCTCCGGGCCAATACGTCCGCACGGCCGGGAAAGACGGTCCGGCGACACTGGGCTAAGATTCAGGCGGGCTCGATTCGCATGGTAGGCCTGCAGCCTCGTTTTCTTTTCAACCGTTTGCTGCCGCAAGGCAATTCGGAGCATTGGGATCAGTGGCGCCAATCAGCTGCCCCGCACATCAATTTTCACTGACTTAAGCTGTGTGGTTAGTGAACCAACCGATCAGTCTGTTGCGGTGACTGCTTAGCTGCTTCTTGCTTTTATTTGCGTGCATTCTGGGGTATGCCCTTCAGGGGAATTAGATGATTGGATGGATTGCGAAGTATGACGGATCAGCGGCCTCTACTATTACTATTGATGTCATTGCCCATTTTGTTGAGCGGATGCGCAACGGTCGGTCCGGACTACGCGGCACCGGACTTGGACGTACCCGATAGCTGGCAGGGTGCCACTGGTGAATCCGACGAAACATTGGCGGCGTGGTGGACGCTGTTCGATGATCCGGCTCTGAACGACTTGTTGGCCGAAGTGCGTGCGAACAATCGACAACTGGCCATGGCGGTGGCGAACATGGAGCGCTATGCCGCGATGTATGGCGTGGTGCGTGCCGATGCTTTCCCGCAAGTAGGAGTGCAGGGTGCGGCGGCCTACGATCGCCAGACCGAGCGGGTACGTCGTCCTCCGGGTATCCCTGTGCCTGACAATCCCGCATGGTTGTATCAAGCAGGCTTCTCGATGTCTTGGGAACTGGACTTGTGGGGGCGTGTGCGCCGCAGTCGCGAGGCGGCTCGCGGTCGCTGGGAGGCGGCCGAGGAGGATGTGCGGCATACCCTGGTCCTGCTGCAGGCGCAGGCGGCGGCGGAATATATTCAGCTGCGTGCCCTGCAAACGCGTTTAGCAACGGCACAACGCAACATCGATTTACAGCGCGAAACCCTCGAGATCGTACGCGGTCGATTCGAGGCCGGATTGACGGGCGAAACCGATGTGTTTCAGGCCAAAATGAATCTGGCGGCAACGGAAGCGCAGGTTCCTTCGCTGAAGGCTAAACACGATGAGACGTTGAATGCGCTGTGCGTATTGGCGGGGCTGTGGCCGGGCGCACTGGATGCCCTGCGCGCATCCGAGCCGGTCCCTTCGGCGGACACGCTGCCACATTTGCTGCCGGCCGAGCTGGTCCGGCGGCGGCCGGACATTCGTTCCGCGGAGCGTGAACTGGCGGCGCAGACTGCGCGAATCGGAGTGGCACGTGGCGAACTGTTCCCAAAACTGGCGTTGGATGGCAGCTTCGCGTTTGCGGCGACCGATGCCGGCGATCTGATTTCGTCCGCGGCGCAGGTGTTCAGTGTCGGACCAGTGCTTTCCCTGCCGGTATTCACAGGTGGCAAGGTGCGCAGCGCGGTGCGGGCGGAAGAGGCGGCCGCCCGCGGTGCATTGGCACGCTATGAGCAGGCCGTGTTGACCGCGTTCGGTGAATGCGAGGATGCGCTGTCGCGTTTTGCGCAGTCCGGCGCACAAGTCGTAGCGTTGCATACGGCGGTGACGGCGGCCAGCCGGACAGTCGACTTGGTGACGGAACTGTATCGCACCGGCTTGGCAGACTTTCAACGGGTACTGGATGCGCAACGGCAACTAGCCCAATACGAGGATGCCTTGGCAGAGGCCAAGGGTGGACGCGCAGCCAGCTTGGTCGCGGTATACAAAGCGTTTGGTGGTGGATGGTGAGAGAGGGCCACCGCCTAACGGCGGCAGCTACGAAGAGGGAGTCCGTAGCCGCGTCCTGCCTGCCCGTCTGCGGAGGGTTAGGACGTCGCTGTCAGTGAAGAATTGGATGCGAAGGAAGCAATGACATGAAATGGAAAAACCGAAATATGCTGGGTAAGATCGTCGGCGGGATGCTGCTGATCGCGGCGGTGACGGCGCTGTTTCTTTATCGTGTCACGCCCGATGAGCCGGTGGAAGACACGCTGATCCGTCCGATCAAGTTTGTCGTGGTGGGTGATTTCACGGATCGTCCTGTCCTCTATTTCCCCGGCTCGGTGGAAGCCGATCGCGAAGTCGATCTGGCCTTCGAGGTTGGCGGACGCCTGATTGAGTTCCCGGTCCGTCGCGGCATGCTGGTGGAGGAGGGCGATGTGCTGGGCCGATTGGATCCCACGACGTTCGAAAATCAACTCCGCAATGTGGAGGCGGAACTGGAGCTGGCCCGCAGTTCGCTGGCCCGGATTGAGCGGGCGCTGGCCGTGAATGCGGTGTCGCAAGAGGAATTCGCCCGCGCATCGGCGGCGGTGCAGAAGGCTGAGGCCCAACGCGCGATTCATGAAAAGGCGCTGGCTGACACGGTATTGGAGGCGCGTTTCGACGGCCGCATATCGGAAACGTTTGTGAACACGTTTGATAACGTCAATCCCGGGCGTCCTGTGTTGAAGTTGCAGGATACCCGGCGATTGGCGCTCGCGGTGTCGGTGCCGGAAACCTATGTGCATTGGGCCCAACCGGACTTCCTCGAGCAGGCGCCTTTTGTGGTGACGTTCGACGCTTTGCC
>SLCI01000206.1 GCA_007125875.1 Kiritimatiellia bacterium
GATCGCTCTATTCCTGTTTGGGGTCGGGAGTATGTCCCGAACCGGTCTCTCTCGTCAACAAATCTGGGCGCCGCTCGCGCGTACGCTGTTCTGCCTGCTCGCGCCGCCATGCCGCCACCGCACCGTGATGGCCGGATAACAGCACATCCGGCACTGTCATGCCCTCATACACCGGCGGCCGCGTGTAATGCGGATACTCCAGCAAGCCTTCGCTAAACGACTCGTCGTCCGCCGATTCGTCATGTCCCAGCACACCGGGGATCATTCGGGCGACCGCATCAATCACGACTCCGGCGGCCAATACTCCATTCGTTAAAACGTAGTCGCCGATCGAAATCTCGTCGGTCACCAGCGCTTCACGTACCCGCTCATCCACACCTTCGTAATGCCCACAAATGAAAATCAAATGCGGCGCATCTGCCAACTCGCGCGCGTACGCCTGATCAAACGTTCGCCCGGAAGGCGACATCAACAGCACCCGCGAGTCCGGCTGCCGCACGGATGTAACAGCCTTAAATATGGGCTCTGGCTTCATCACCATGCCGGGACCGCCACCATAGGGGCGATCATCCGTGGTTCGATGCACATCGGTGGTGAAATCGCGCAAGTCGACTCCACGCACCTGAATGTAACCGCCGGTTTCCGCTCGTTTCAGGATGCTTTCTCCCACGATGCCATCAAGCATACGCGGAAAGATGGTAATCACATCCATCTTGAGCGGAGCCGCCATGGGCGCCACCTACTCAACCACTTCCAGAACAGCTTTGCGGCCTTTGCGCGCGGCCATTGCACTCAGCAATGTCCGAATCGCACCCACCGTCTTGCCATCCTTGCCAATCACCTTGCCGACGTCACTCGAGTGACAACGCAGCTCGTAAATAGACGTGGTCGCACCCTGCAATTGAGAAATACGAACATCGTCCGGATGCTCAACCAGCATCCGAACCATGCTCAATAGCGATCGCTTCATGACTCTTGCTTGGCTTCCGTATCTGATTCAGATGCCGCAGCCTCGGCCTCAACGGGAGCAGGCTCGACCGGGGCTTCCGCCACTGCCGGAGCAGGCGACTCTTCCACCACCGGTTCCGGTGTCGCGGGGGCTAAACCCTCGCCTTTACGCGCCTTACGCACCAAACTCTTCACTGTATCCGAAAACTCGGCACCATTACCCTTCCAATAGTCCACGCGATCCAATTTCAACGAGAAATTGGCTCCAGAGCGGACCGGATCGTACCAGCCGAGCGACTCCAGAAAGCGGCCGGATGTGCCACTGCGTGAATCGGTGGCGACGACCCGATAAAACGGGGTATTTTTGCGGCCCATTCGCCGTAATCTAATCTTTACTGACATGCAGTTTCCTCCGATAGGCACACGTTCCCAACCAACTTGGTTCGAGGGATTTCCGCGCGCCTGCTGAAAAGCCTTGGATATCTATCTTAGTTCCGACCTCGGCGCAACCTTTTTTCCATCTTTTTCATCTTCTTGGTCATGCGCTTCATCTGTTCCAAGCGCTTTAGCAAATCATTCACCGCCGCCACATCGGTGCCACTGCCCAGGGCGATACGTTCCCGGCGTCGCCCCTTGATGATCAACGGATTACGACGCTCATGCGGCGTCATGCTCTGGATAATCGCTTTGGCACGGCCCCATTCGCGGCCGGAATCAGCACCCAACTGCTGCTTCGCCTGTTCCGGAATATCCATCCCGCCGGGCAACATTTCGAGCAGGTTTTCGAGCGGCCCCATCTTCTCCATCTGCTCGATTTGCATCAGGAAATCCTCGAAATTGAAGGCATTCCGACGCAATCGCTCTTCCATCCGCACCATCGTGTCTTGATCGACAACGGACTGCGCCTTTTCGACGAGACTGACGACATCGCCCATGCCCAAAATGCGTGAAGCCATGCGATCCGGGTGAAAGGGCTCCAAATCTTCCGGACGTTCCCCCACCCCGACCAGCAGAATCGGGCAACCGGTAACATGCTGAATCGATAAGGCCGCGCCGCCACGCGCGTCGCCGTCCAGTTTCGTCAGGATTAGCCCCGTCAAGCCAATGGCTTCGTGAAAGCTCTCGGCCACATGCACCGATTCCTGTCCGATCGCGGCATCCACCACCAAGGCCACATTGCGGGGCTCAACGGCGTCTTTAAGCTCTTTCAATTCCTCCACCAGCTCGGTATCGACCTGGAAACGCCCGCCACTATCATAAATCACCACATCGGCGCCGGCACGTTCGGTTTCCGCTCGCGCCCTGCGCCCCAGCGCCGGCACGGTTTCGCCTTTCTGCGGGGCAATCACATCGACGCCCACTTGGCGGCCCAGTACTTGCAGCTGTTCCACGGCGGCTGGACGCCGGATATCGCAGGCCACCAAGACGACTTTGCGCCCTTCCTTCTTCCAGCGCATCGCCAGCTTGCCCGCCGTGGTCGTTTTACCTGCGCCGTGCAGGCCGAGGAGTAAGAGCGTGGCGGGACGCGCGTTGAGATCGAAGTCTTTGCGATTCTCTCCCAAAAGCCGCACCAGTTCATCGTGGATGCGCTTGACCACCTGCTGGCCGGGCGTAACGCTCTCCAGCACCCCCTCCCCCATACACTGCTCGCGCACACGTCCAATAAAGTCGCGTACAACTTCGTAGTTTACGTCCGCTTCCAGCAAAGCCATACGCACTTCGCGCATAGCGTCCTTGATGTTGCTCTCGGACAACTTGCCGTAACCGCGCAGGTTCTTAAATATCTTTTGTAACGAGCCTGATAATGAATCAAACATGGCCGATCCCTCGCTGCTCAGCGATCACTGACCCACTTGCGGATGCGCTGAACCTCGTCCTTCCACTCTTCCTCGCGGCTGCGCCGCGTCAGAAACTCATCATACAAGCGGAAGAAGAGATCCACAAATTGATCAACTTTCAAAATTCGCTCCTGAAAACGACTGAGCGGATCCAATTTCTCTTCACTTTCGGGCAGCTTCAACCCACGGAAAATGAATTGATCTGCGTCCAGCGTGCAGCTCCAGGTGTCCTCGCCCGAAACCAGATTCAAGCGCGCTTGCTTCAGTTTCTTGCCCACCAACAAAGCGGTCTTCGCCTCAGCGCTCAGCAAGGGCGCCCCCTTTCGTAATACCGCCAAATGGGCGCCGTCTCCTTCCATATGAAAAGTCAGCGGCCCCTCGATCAGCACCGCCACGGACTCGTTTTCTAAAGTAATTGCGCCTTGTTCCGCTTCCGACATGTACCAAAGCCAGGTCAGAAAATCCTCGCCCACGATATGGTGTACCTGCCGGTCCTCCAAATTGGGCGAAAAGCTCGAGGGCATCAGCTCCTCGGCGTCGATTTGCTTGCGTCGCAGCGCCGTTTCGGACGGCATGGCTGGGATCAAGGCAAAGCCCATCGCCCGCGCAAAAGCGATCTGAAACGCGTCTAATTGCTTCTCCGAAATGCAGGACGCGTAAATCAGCGGTTGGGCCGCGGATTGTACCACGTGAATGCCTTTCAGTTGCGGCGGCATCTGCGGCAAGAGCCGCTCGATAATCGCGGCCTTGATTTCGGACCGCTCCTTACGGCGAATGAATTGCATCCCGGTCGCCTGCAAATGGGCCAATTCCTCCATCGTTTGCTCCGCCTTCAGCAGCGCGGGCGGAATCTGACGCACCGCCTGCATCAGCGAAAGGCGCAGATGACCGGCATAATAGGCGTTATCGGGTGTAATCACTCGATCCAGCAAGTGTCGGCCACCGACCCAGCCTTGAATCGGCTCTTCCCGCAAGCTTTCCAAGGACGGCGCCGCCTGGGCCGCAAACCGGTCCACCGCATCTTCCGGCAAGTCGCGGGGCATGAAAAATACGCGACAACTTATGGTTCCACTCTCAAATCCCACAGCATTCTCCTCGTCGTTAAATTGAAGGTGCGTACCTTGCCCTACTCAGCAACGGAAGCAAAGCAAAAGCCTCCGGAAGCAGGGGGGAAAGGCGTTCTTTGTTCTTCGTTGGGGAACTACGGATGACGCGGATAGCGCGGATGCTTCGCTTGTGTGCCGAGCTGGTGCTTGGTGTTCGCGGGGTGCCGCGACACAATCGTGTACCTAAACATACGCTCCAGCGAGGCAATTGCGCGGTCACCGCCCGCGCCTACAGAGAACGCGCGAGTCAACCGAAGGTGCGCTGTGCGGTGGGCGAAGGGGGCAAATTCGTTTACGAATTTGAGCGCGGGGAACGGGTCAGATGCGGCCCAGCGCTAGGCGCGTGGGGCGGTGCTGGACTCTTGTCCGCGCCGACCCGCGCAACAACGCGATAGGTCGTAGCTGGCACGGACCATCGCGCAACCCCTTCGGACACCGCCAACCAACGAATCGACAGTAAACGAACCGCCTCACGGCGGCCCTACGAGCAGGCGTCGCGATTCTCACGCAGGGCTGGTGCTCGGCGTTCTCGGTGGTAGGCGAATTCGCCCAGTCTCACTTCTTCAGGAAATCTTCCGCCGAAATGGCAATTGATGGGAACAGCTTTAGCACGGCTTTGTCAAAAGTCACCAAGGGTACTCCAAGTTGACTCGCCAACACCACAAACTCCCCGTCATACGCAGTAATGTTATGGCGATACGTTAGCGCTAACACCTCGTCGGATGGCACGGCGTATTCCCGGCCACGCCAAAGTCGTTCCGCCTTTTCCATGGTTACCCGGCCCTCCTGAAGCGACATCCCCTGGTGACGCATATAAAGGGTTATGATGTTGCGAAGTTCAGACCGGCAAATCAATGGCACCGCCCAGTCTGGATCCCTCAACAACACTTCATCCGCCAAATCGCTTTTATCTCCGGGCAGCAGGAGATACGCGATCAGATTGGAATCAGCGACGATCATGGCCGATTTGCGTTCGCCATCTCAATCAACCGATCACTCATCCGGCCTGGCATACCAGCACGATGCGCACGAATGTCATGGAGCATCGCATCCGTATCAACCGGCGTCGGACTTACGGCCATTTCCAAGCAGGCAAGCGCCTCTTTGTTGAGGCTCCGGCCATGTTGACGGGCCCGTTGCTTGAGGGCGGAATGTAGCGGTGAAGGAATGTTTTTCAGTGTGATCGTCTTCATAATGAAACCATATCACAACCATTTCGGTTGTCAATGGGTACCGCGCCTACGGAGAACGCGCAAGTCAACCGAAGGTGTGCTGTGCGGTGGGCGAAGGGGCAAATTCGTTTGCGAATTTGAGCGCGGGGGGACGGGTCAGATGCGGCCTAGCGCTAGGCGCGTGGGGCGGTGCTGGACTCTTGTCCGCGCCGACCCGCGCAACAACGTGATAGGTCGAAGCTGGCACGGACCACAAGCGACCCCGTCGGCCACCGCCAATCCACGGAAACGACTCGCATGACGCCGAAGCGGCGACCCGCAAGCGGGCGCCCTACACCATCCAAGTGCCGACCGCAGAGGGTCGGCCTACAACAACAAGGCCGCGATCGATGGCGATCGCCCTTGCCGAGCTGGTGCTTGGTGTTCCCGATTGATTATTGAACAAGGCCAAGATATTTTCCGTCTATTGTCCTCACAGGAGATTTATGAAGATCATCAAATACTTGTTTGTTTTCGTGCTACTCGTGATCGTGCTGCTGGCTGGCCTGCTAACCTTCACACTCACCAGCTCCGGTTTTCAAACCAGCCTAGCCAAACGCTTCGCACCAGAAGGGGTTTCCTTTGAACGCGTCCATTTAAGCCTGGGCGGGGTGCAAGTCGACCGTGTGCGTGTCGAGCAGGAGGATACACTGATCGAACTCGAGCGACTGAGCGGTCAGTTCTCGCTTTTCCAAACAATCTTCCGCCGGCACCTGCACATTCGCGAAGCGGTAGTCACTGGCCTAGCCATCGACCTCTCTCAACGTGTGGTCCCCGAAGCCGATATCCCGTTGCCGCCCGATTACGAGATTGAGCGACGCCCCACCCCGACCGAGCGGCCTCGTCCCGCCCCGGAGCGCGTGCCACCAGAAGAAGTGATAGAACCGATCTTCGATGGACTCTTTCGTGAAGTACTGGACTGGCCACCCTTAACGATCGATCTCCTGCAAATGGATGCGCGCATTTTGTTGCCGGGCGGTGACCAAAAGTTGGCGCTGACGCTAACCGGCAGCGATATTCATGCAGCAGGCACACCCACCCTTCAACTGACTGCGGCTTACGAAAACCACAGTGAAGATGCGCCGTTGCCCGAAGCCGCGCTGAACAAGGAAGTCACCATCCTGCTGTCGGAGTCGGCCCAAGTGATCGGCATGATCCTGAACGGCGAAGTGACGAGTACGGTCATCGTGGAAGAGCAGCACCAGCGCGTTGCTGCCGACCTGGAAATCAATTTGCGCCAGTTTGCTGACGCGTCCGGCGAAGGCTATACCGTGCGCTTGTCCCTCTCCGATGACGCTGGCACAACGGCGGAATGGCTGTCGCTGGGCGCTGAATATGATTATGGCAGCCATGACCTGAGCGGAAGCTGGCGGATCAGCGCCGATACGGGAACCTTCGAAAGCTTATTGGCGGCGCACTTAAGCGGGGCACGCATGAACCTGCAATCCGAAGCCGAATTTTCCTTCAATACGCTCACCGAGGCGGCCAACATTGAGGGGACACTCTCTGCAGCGGCCGCAGGCCTGGACCAATTCCGCGAGGAATTAGCCACGATGCCCACCGCACGGGTCGAGGCCTCTTTTGCCTTGGGCGGCGATTTGCAGAGCCTCTTGATCAAGGCTCTGGAAGCCCACCTTTCCGCTCCTGAAGAAGATCGCTTGATCTACGTGCACGCAGAACAGCCCTTCGGCTTCGATCTGGAAAACCAAACGCCGATCTTCGAAAACCCGGATGTGCCGCTAGCGCGGATCACTTTGGCCGGATTCCCTACCGAACTGGTGAACAGCCTGGTGCCGGACTTCGATTTTTCGCTCACGCAACTCTCCGGCGAACTCCTGCTGACGGCCGCCGAGGACACGATGACGATCGAGACCAGCGATCCGCTGCGGGTGAAGGACTTGTCGCTGGCACAAGAAGGGCAAGCGCTGATTGACCAGCTTTCCCTCACCCTCGCGATGCGGGCCAGCTATGCGGGCGATGAGCTACAGTTCACCGTAACCGATCTGGAGCTGCACCAGATTGACCATGCGCTCCTCGCCCTGTCCGCCGATGGCATGCTGCGGGACTTGGATGCGGATGCCCCGATCATGAACCTTAAGCTGCAGTGGACGGGCGACTTGGCCGCCCTGCTGGAGCAGCCCGCCGCGGAACCGTTCCGCAATCTATCGCGCGGTCGATTCGAGGGCGAGCTGGCCCTGAACGGTAGCCCGGATGACTTAAACATCGCTGCCGACATCACCTTGGCGGACCTCATACGCGCCGCAGATGAAGCGCCCCTTGACTATTTGCAGCTAAAAGCCGGCGTGCTATTGCTGGAGGGGAACCGGATCAAGGCCAATACGCCGATCACTATACGCCATCAGGATCAGACCACTTCGCTGACGCTCGAAACGGACGTGGAAGTGCTCGATGACGAGGCGGGCATCAAGGTCGCCGTGCAAGGGACCGGCGCCACCGTATGGCTGGACCACTTCCTCTATCTAAGTGAAGCCTTCCAAAACCCGGCCTTTGTGGAACCGGATCAGCCCGTCGTGGTGCGGGATGAACCGGCCCCCACCCCACCCAGTGAAGCGGACGACACCGCGTCAGCGCCCCGCGATGATCAACGGCCACCGCGCGATCCCGCGGACACCGCGGAAGACCCGGTCGTGGTACCGACCCCGCTATGGGCAGGCGTTTGGCTGAACGCAAACCTGGCAATCGAAACGTTGAAGATTCCAGATCAGCCAGCACTGCATGACCTCGAAGCAGTGGTCGTGATCGACGAAGACGAAGTTACACTCGAACGGGTTCAACTGCGAATTGGGGAAAGCCCCGTCGAGCTATCCGGTTCCCTGACCTTTCACGCGGATCAGCCGGACACGCTGTACCAACTTTGGACCGACCTTTCCGTGCAGCGTTTTGATGTCGGGGCCTATCTGCTAGAGGTCGAGCCGGCGCAAACGCCCGCGTTCGAAGGTATCGTCAGCGTGTCCGGTCACTTCGAAGGTGGCGCGCCCGATTTGGACACACTGGCCGAGCGTCTCACCGGGCATTTTTCAATTAAGGCGGAGTCGGCCATCGTGCGGGCGTTCAGGCAAAGGGGCGCGAGTCGCGCCATGGATGCCGCCAGCGCCGCCTCCCGCATTGCAGAACTGGCAACCGGTCGACAAGACGCCGACGTGGTGGCGGAGATTGTGGAGTATTTCCGCGCGATTACGTTTGATGAAATCGCCATCGATGCTCGCCGTAATCCCGACCTGAGCGTGGATATCACCCAACTGCTGCTCCGGAATCGCGAACTTTTGATGATGGGCAACGGCCATATCGGGCACGAATCAGATCGGTCTTTCCACCAGCAACCACTTGCGTTGAAACTGGATATCGGGACGCGCGCTCCATTGGATCGCTTGTTCGACTCGTTGCGTCTGCTACAAGCGGAACCGGGCGAGCACGGTTACCGAATGCTGAATCGCTCCGTGGAACTGTCCGGCAACCTCGGCGAACCGGATGCGCGTCCCCTGTGGGTGATCATTCTCGATGCGGGCGCGCGGCGGCTGTTGCCGGATTCGCGGTCTCGACCGGCCGACGAGCAGGAAGAGCCGTCGGATCGACGTCCCTCAAGGCTCGACCGCCTCCAGCAATTTCTGTAGTCTGCTTTGCATGTCAGCGAAACCGATATATCTCTGGTTCGATCTCGAGTTCACGGACTTGGATCCGGACAAGGCGCAGATTCTGCAAGTGGCCGCCTTGCTTACCGACGTTCATCTGCAACCGCTTAAAGCAGACGATCCCGGCCTGAATATCAGCGTCGCGCTCCCGGAAGGAGCGCCGGTGTCGGCCTGGGTGGAGGAAAATTTGGCTGATTTGGTGGCGCTGTGTCGCTCCGACAAGGCGACGCCGGCCGATCAGGTCGAAGCGTTGCTGCTCGACTACCTTAGCAGCCAGGTCGGAACCAAGGCCGAGAGCATTCAGGATCGGCCGGTATTGTCGGGCAACAGCGTGCATAACGACTGGCGCTTAGCCGCCATGCACTATCCGAAGCTGATCGCGCAGCTCAACTATCGTCTCCTCGATGTTTCCACGCTCAAGCAACAATGGTTGGGCTGGCTAGAGCGACCGGAGTTCGACAAAGAGAATGTGACACTGATCGCCGAACACTTGCCCTTCCAACACGTGCCGCTAGAGGGACGTCGTCACGACGCGCTATACGACGTGCTGGCTTCGATTGCCGAGCTCAACTACTATCGACAGTTCATGTTGATGCCACCGATGGCGTGACGGGCAGGATACAGGGTGAATGGCCCCAGCGGACCCGGCCCTCAACTCGTTCATGCCGTGCTCATTCCTTTCTTGCGGCTCATCCGGAGGATTTGCTCGTAGGGACGCCGTCAGGCGATACATTCTGTCAGCCCCCGATGAAGAACCGCCTTACGGCGGCCCTACTAGCAACCTATTCCCCTGAGCGCTCGTAAGGCCGCCGCTTGCGGCTGGCCGCATTCGAGTCCAACAACGTCCTCTCCGCCTCACCGGCGATCCGCAAGCGGACGCCCTACAAATTCTGCGATGCGAACGGAGGTGCGCGGGCACAGTTCGATTAAGTGAGTCGGTTCAGGGTGTCCGTTTAAGGGTAGCGGTTAAGAGTGAAGACACGTACTCGCCCCGCTTGCAACGAGGCGCACCGCCAATAGCCAATCACAATCTTGATCATCCTCTTTCGGCTCGGTGGCTGGCTCAACCCCCATGCTGCAATACCGCGACCGCTTCAATGTGCGCTGTCTGCGGGAACATGTCGAAGGGCTGAACCTCCACCAAACGGTAATCCGCTGCTGTCAGTCGTTTGATGTCGCGTGCCAACCGATCCGGCGAACAGGAGACATACAGGATCGTATGCACGGGATGCGCAATGAGTTGTTTCAGCACCTCCGGTTGACAACCGATCCGCGGCGGATCCAGCAGGCACAAGGCGTCACGCCCTTCCACACTGGCTAGCACGTCCTGCAGTCCACGTTCAACCCGTGCCGCAAGCCAGTCGATCTGTTTAACCCCCAGCTTCTCAGCATTCTTTCGGCCCGCCCGCACCGCATCCTCGTCTGCCTCAATGGCGATGACTCGCTGGACATGCTCGGCTGCGAGCAATCCGAATACGCCTACCCCGGCATAGGCGTCGATCAAGGTGTGGCAACCGGCTGCTTGAATCCGTGCGAGCAGCCATTCCGCTAACTGATCGGCTACCGATTGATTGACCTGAAAGAATGAGCGCTGCGGCACTTTGAAACGGTGCGTCAGCAGCGTTTGGTTAAGCCAGCGCTTCTCTTCACCGGTATCGCAGTACGCCATGTCATCGGCATCCATGCGAATCGACAAATCACGCTCGGCCGGCAATCCGTCTGGATGCGCTTCATTCCAGTCTTGCAGGGCGCGATTCAATTCCTCCTGCGCAATCGGACAGGCGTCTAACTCAATCCGGTCGCTGTGGTCGAGCCCAACGAATGCCGGTTTGCCTGGCCCGTGCAAGGTGATGCGCGACCGATACTGCCAAGGCTGCGGCGATGGGACGATCGCGTGGACGGGCGGATCGGATACACCGCCAATTCGCTGCAAGAGCGCGCGCACTTGCGCTTCCTTCGCGCGCAGCTGAGCCTCGTACGTGACATGTTGATACTGGCAGCCCGCACAACGGGCAAAATGTGGACATACGGGCGTAGTGCGATCAGCACTGGCTGCCAGCACGCGACGCACGTGTCCGCGGGCAAAACGATCTTTCACGACGCTGATCTCGACTTCCACTTCCTCGCCCGGAATCGTGAAGGGCACGAATACCGCCCGACCCGCGATACGGCCTACACCGTCTCCGCCAAAGGCGAAATCCTCTATTCGTATGGCATGGATCGTGCCAACTTTCAAATCGCTTTGCATATTGCTCTGTGTCCCCTATTCCGCTAGGTTCGCGCGCATGGCTCCACCTAGCAGAGAATATATCTACGGCATCAATCCCGCCTTCGAGGTCATTCGGGCCGGGCGCCGCACGATTTACGAAGCCTTTCTGAATGGCGCCACGATCAAACAACCGCGCTTGGCCAAACTCAAGGACGTCATCGAACAGCGCAACATAACCGTGACCATCGTCGATAAGCAACGCCTGTTTGAGTTGTCGCGCAGCAAAGAGCATCAAGGCGCGGTACTGCGGACCTCGACCTATCCCTATGTATCCTTTGAGTCACTGCTCGGCCAGCCACGCTTGTTGCTGCTGGATAACGTCGAAGACCCCACCAATGTGGGTGCCATCATTCGCAGCGCCGAAATCTTTGGATTTCACACCATCTGCTTGCCGACCAAAGGCACGCCCGACGTGTACCCCTCCGTCGTGAAAGTTTCCGCAGGCGCCTCCGAACATTTGCAAATTTGCCGCGAAAAGAGCGCCAACAACTACTTCAAGGCCGCCTTGGACGCAGGATATCGCGTCATCGCGCTGGACGGCAAAGGCACAACGGATTTGGCCGAGATCAAGCTGGAACCGGAAGAAAAATGCCTGCTGGTGATCGGCGGCGAGGATCGCTCCGTCGGCCAGTACATTCTCAATGAGGCGCATATCGTAGCGCGAATTTCAATGGCTGGTCGCGTCAATTCACTGAACGCCTCCGTCGCTGCGGGCATCGCCATGTTCACGCTCGGCTCGCGCTGAACGCTGATGATTCCTGCGTATAGACAGGGCCCGCTTCTGCGCTTGCACCGCTCTCGGCGGTAGGCTAATCTGCGCGCCACAGTTTTTCGAACCCTAACCCGTTAAGGAGACACAGAAATGTCAGAGATTATTGATGTACATGGACGCGAGATTATTGATTCCCGCGGCAACCCCACCGTCGAAGTGGAAGTAACGCTGTTGAGCGGCGTAGTCGGCCGCGCGGCCGTGCCCTCGGGTGCGTCCACCGGCGAGAACGAAGCGCTGGAACTGCGTGATGGGGACAAAAAGCGCTATCTCGGCAAGGGCGTCAAAAAGGCGGTGAAGAACATCAACACCTCGATCGCCAACGCCTTGGATGGTCTCGATTCGCTCGATCAAACGACGGTTGACCAGACACTACTGAATCTCGACGGCACGGAAACCAAGAGTAAGCTGGGTGCCAATGCGATGCTGGGTGTGTCCATGGCGGTCGCACATGCGGCAGCCTCTTATCTCGAATTGCCGCTGTTCCGTTATATTGGCGGCTCCAACGCCAAGTGCTTGCCCGTTCCCATGATGAATATTCTGAATGGTGGTGAGCACTCAGATGCGCCGGTGGATATTCAGGAATTCATGATCATGCCCAAGGGCGCGAAGTCCTTCTCGCAAGGACTGCAAATGGGCGCGGAAGTGTTTCACGCCTTGAAGGCAGTGTTAAAGAAGATGGGTCTGAGCACGGCGGTTGGCGATGAAGGCGGATTCGCGCCCAACGTGGCTAGCAACCAGCAGGCACTCGACGTCATCATCGAAGCGATCGAAAAGGCCGGTTACACACCCGGCAAAGACATTTTCATTGCCCTGGACGCCGCGGCCAGCGAGTTCTATGACAAGGCCAAGAAGAAATACGTTTTCAAGAAGAGCGACAAGTCCAAGCGCTCCGCCGCGCAAATGGTCGAGTTCTACGCCGATTGGATCGAAAAGTATCCGATTATCAGCATTGAAGACGGCTTGGACGAAGGCGACTGGAAAGGCTGGAAACTGCTGACCGACGCGATCGGTGATCGTTGCCAACTGGTGGGCGATGACCTTTTCGTCACGAACACCAAGTTCCTGAAGAAGGGTATCGACATGGGCGTCGGCAACTCGATTCTCGTGAAGGTGAATCAGATTGGCACGTTGACCGAGACCTTGGACGCGATCGAAATGGCGAAGCGCGCGGGCTACACCTCCGTGATCAGCCATCGTTCTGGCGAAACGGAAGACGTCACCATCGCCGATATTGCGGTGGCTACTAACGCCGGCCAGATCAAGACCGGCTCGCTCAGCCGCACAGACCGCATTGCCAAGTACAATCAATTGCTGCGCATTGAAGAGATGCTGGGCGACAACGCGATTTACGGTAGCGCGGTCTACGGCAGCCGCATGTAAGGAACGCGGACGCGGACTCGAGAGACAACGGAAGGAGTCGATTCATGATAGAAAAAGGTAAAACCTATGTGGTGATGGGCCTGCTGGACTGCGACTCGATTGCCTACGCCATTGGCCAGGTCGTCGAGCAGTGGGGCGGCAACGTCATCTACACGGTGCAAAACGAGCGCATGCGCAAAATCTTCTTTGACCGCAACAAGAGCTGGGCACAAGAAGACAAAGATCGCCTCAACATCCGTTACTGTGATGTGACGGTTGAGGACGAGGTGCGTCAAGTGTTTGAGGACATCGGCCCGATCGCCGGCGTCACTCACTCGATCGCATATGCCAATCCGAAAACGTGCTTGGGACCGGAATTCCATACCAGCGCGATTGAGGACCTCAAGAACGGGTTTCACATCAGCGCAGCCTCGCTCGCTACCGTGGCTCGCTATGCGCAGCCACAGATGGCGGAAGGTGGCAGCATCGTCACGCTAAGCTTTGCCGCGCAGGTGGCGTTTGCCTATTACAACTGGATGGGCGTGAACAAGGCGGCCTTGGAGGCGACCGTTCGCGCGCTGGCGCGTCGACATGGTCGCGATTTGGTGCGCGTGAATGCAGTCTCGGCCGGTCCGTTGAGCACAAAGGCGGCCGGCGCCATCCCCGGTTTCGAGGAACTTGGCAATACGTGGAGTCGTATCAGCCCATTACCCTGGGATCCGGAACGGGACAAGATCGAAGTCGCCAATGCGGCGGCCTTCTTGATGGGCCCCTACGCCAAACAAATTAGCGGACAGGTGATCTATGTCGACGGCGGCGCCTCCATTATCGGCGGCGAATTACTACCGCATGAGCGACCTGGTTCGGCCTGACATATCTAGCGGCTTCTACGCTTCGCGGGCAGGCCTTTGGACAAGGGTCTGCCCGCTTTTCGTTCGCCCCACGGGCTCTCTTGTATAAGGCCCCAGCATAGAGTACGATACTCCGCCAATGAACTACCGTTTCGAGAGAGAAGTAATTCCATGCGCTCCAAAGATAATGTTGATCTAATTTGCGATATCGCGGAGCTGGCAGGCTTGTTCGAGCGCAGCAGTAGCCTCACCGACTTCCTGGATACGGCCACCAGCATCATTGCGTGGCACATGAAAGCGGCGGTTTGCTCGATTTATTTGTTCGATGAATCATCTCAGGAGCTGGTGTTACGCGCCACACAAGGACTGGACGCTAGTGCTGTCGGGAATGTTCGCCTGCAATTAGGCGAAGGTATTACCGGTTTGGCATTGAAAGAATTGCGTCCGATCTGTGAAGGCACGGGGTCACGCAATCCCTCCTTCAAGTATATTCCGAATATTCATGAGGAGCAGTACGAGGCTTTTCTGGCCGTGCCGATTTTACGGGGCTTGGTGCGTGTAGGCGTGCTCGTCGCGCAGGATCCCGAGCCCAACTATTTTGACGAAAATGATGTCAAAGCACTTCGCGCCATCGCTGGCCAGCTAGCGACGACGATTGAAAATGCCAACCTGCTGATGACCATGCACGAAGAGCAGGAACAGGGTGGCGCGGCGCCCGAAACCCCGATTCTGCCCCGTTTTATGCGCGGCAAAACCATTTCCGAAGGGCTTTGCATGGGACGCGGTTCCGTGATTGGGACGATTGACGAAGAGGCATTAAGAGCCTTCGATGAAGACCCCACTCCACGCACGTTGGATGATTTTCGTCGCGCACTGAAAGAGACCGAAGATCAATTGGCAGCCTTGCAGCGCGACCTGGAGGAAGAGCTGTCTGACGTCGCCTCCCTGATCTTCAGCGCGCACTTGCTGATTTTAAAGGATACCCAATTTTCGGGTGCGGTCGAAAGTTTGATTGAAAGCGGAACCCCACCACAAAAGGCCGTCTCTCAGATTATCCACAAATATATTAATCTCTTCGGCAAGAACCCGAATCCGCGTTTGCAGGAAAAGGTGCTGGATTTGAAGGATCTTGGACACCGTTTGTTGCTTAATTTGATGTCGCACGACTCAGATTTAGCGGATTACGAGGGCCGTATCATTGTGGCGGAGGAGTTGTTACCCTCGGCTTTGTTAAAACTTGCTGCACAGCGGGCGGCTGGCCTGGTGCTGTTGAGTGGCAGTGTGACATCTCATGTATCTATTCTCGCGCGCTCGCTACGCATACCCACCGTGCTGGTCGATGACGGGCAACTCCTCTGCATTGCTGAAGATCGAAGTTTATTAATCGATGCGCTGCAGGGAACACTGTTCATTGATCCGGATGACGATGTACGCGAATCGTATGCCCGATTAATCGAAGAACAACGGCGAATCGAACTGCTTGAGCCCCAAGTCGACCCGGAAACACGGTCACGCGACGGCGTGCGGGTGCGCCTCTACGCCAACATCAACTTGTTGAGCGATCTAAATCATGCCACACGTCTAAAAGCCGAAGGCATTGGGCTCTACCGCAGTGAGTTCCCCTTCATCGTACGCGACAACTTTCCTTCTGAGGAAGAGCAGACACGCATTTACAGCAAGTTGGTCGAGCGCATGCCCGGCCGAACGATTACCCTGCGCACACTGGATGTGGGAGGTGACAAATCACTTTCTTATGTCCAAGCGCACGACGAAGCGAATCCGTTTCTGGGATTGCGCGCCATTCGATTCTCACTTCGGAATCGGCCCGTATTCGCGCAACAGCTGCGCGCCATGCTGCGGGCCGGCGCATCGCAACCTATCCGCATCATGTTTCCCTTAATTTCCTCGCTAGATGATTTCATTCATGCGCGCGAAGTGGTGTACGAGTGTATTGAGCAACTACGGGAAGAAGGAACGCCGCACAATAGTCGTCCGGAACTCGGGGTCATGATTGAATTGCCATCCGCAATCGAAATGATTGAGGAACTCACCCGCGAAACGGACTTTATCAGCATCGGCACCAACGACTTGATTCAGTACTTGTTGGCCGTCGACCGAACGAACGAGCAAATTTCCGATCTCTATGTGCCGTATCATCCGGCCGTGTTGCGGGCGCTGCATCGCTCCATCGATGCCGCCGTGCGCGCCGGCAACGATGTCTCGGTCTGCGGTGATGCCGCGACTGATCCACACATGGTCGTATTTTTGATCGGTTGTGGTTTAAGAACGTTCAGCGTTGATGCGCGACATATCCCGCATGTGCAGCAGCTAGTCCAGCGCACCGAAGTGGAAGAAGCGCGAAAAATCGCCATGCAAGCCCTACGTTTGAGCCGCATCAGTGAGATCGAAAAGTTTTTTGAGGAGCAAAATCGCCGTGTAACAGAGGAGTGAACTTACTCCTTTTCGCGGGCGCAGGAATCTCCTTTGCCACCACATGCGGCACAAGAAATAGGCTCCCCATCAAAATCACGCGCGGCAGCGCCACAAGACCGAAAGGTCTTGTTTCGGAAAATTAATCCGACAGCCATTCCAAGGAAACAAAGTCCCAGAATCACCAGCACGACAAAGATGTAAGTAAGCAATTGCATAGTGAAACGGTACGGTGCCAGTTAGTGATTGTCAATTCGTGCAAGCACCTACTAGATTATCCCCCCCAAAATTAACTACAGATGATTTAATCCTTTATGAAAAAACTAATTCGAAAAGCAGTCAATCGCGGCCGAGAAGACCGCATTCAACTTCCCTTCCCTGTGCCCTATGGAGCCCACGTAGTGGATCCCGGCGTCATCTTTACCCTGTTTAGTCGTCATGCTGAGCGCGTCTGGTTAATGTTGTTCGACCAGCCTCATTCAGACACGCCAATCGCCGAATACGAGCTGAAACCGGAAGTCAACCGGTTAGGCGATGTCTGGCACATCCATATTCCCAATGCGCAGGCGGGGCACTACTACTGTTATCGACTGGATGGCACGGCGCCCGAAGGAATCGAGCGCGGCTATGATCCAGAACAGTGGGTGCTGGACCCGTATGCCCAAGCTGTCGTTGGAGCCCCCAAGTGGGGCGATACCTTCAATCTGCCTCCCGGCGTCTTCCCCAAGAATGGCGCAAAATTCCCCAAAGGCATGATCGTGGATGACGACTTTGACTGGAGAGACGATACGCCGCCCAGCGTTCCCTTGGCCGATTCAGTCATTTATGAGGCGCACCTGCGCGGCTTTACCGCACAGTCCAGCTCAGGCGTGCGGCATCCTGGAACCTATCGGGGCTTTATGGAGAAGATCCCCTATCTCAAGTCGCTCGGGATCACCGCCGTCGAACTCATGCCCATCCAAGAGTTTGACGAAATGGAGTACTATTACGCCAACGACGTTCGCCAGCATTTGCGCAACTACTGGGGCTACAGCACCGTCAACTTTTTCGCCCCCAATGCGCGCTATGCTACCGAGAGCTTGCATGGTCAACAGGTAAAAGAATTCAAAGAGCTCGTGAGGGAACTGCACAAGGCAGGCATCGAGGTCATCCTGGATGTCGTCTACAACCACACCGCCGAGGGCGGCCACGGCGGGCCAGTTTATTCATTCCGCGGACTCGATCCGTCGATCTACTACATGCTTGAAGATGACGGCAAACATTATCGCAACTACACCGGCTGCGGAAATACGGTGAACTGCAATCACCCGATCGTACGTGACTTTATTATCGACAGCCTACGCCACTGGGTTACGGAGTATCATGTCGACGGCTTTCGTTTTGATCTCGCTTCAATCTTTGCGCGTGCGCCGAATGGCGACGTCTTGAACAATCCTCCCATTGTTGAGGCTATTGCCGAGGATCCCGTGCTGCAACATACAAAGCTCATCGCAGAGGCGTGGGACGCGGCCGGACTCTATCAAGTCGGCTCCTTCCCGCACCCCCGCTGGTCGGAATGGAACGGGCGCTATCGGGACGATGTTCGCAACTTCTGGCGCGGCGGCGTAGGCGCCTTGAGCGGTTTTGCTACACGGCTGGCTGGCAGTGGCGACTTGTATGATCATAGCGGCCAAGCTCCGATGAAATCCATCAACTTCATCACATCACATGACGGCTTCCCTATGGCCGACCTCGTCAGCTACAACGAAAAGCATAATGAGGCAAACGGTGAAGAAAACCGAGACGGCGACAACCACAATCATAGCTATAACTACGGAGTTGAAGGGCCAACGGATGACCCGAAGA
>SLCI01000015.1 GCA_007125875.1 Kiritimatiellia bacterium
GCAGAATCGGCGATGGACTGGCCCTGATCCGTCGCCACAAAAGTGTCGAACCCCTCGGCGAGATCTGTGTGAAGCAGAAAGGGCGTCGGGTGTTCCAAATAGCGTGAGAGTAGCGTATAGCAAGCTCGCCGTTCTGACACCAGTAACTCTTGTATCCGTTGTATATCCACGCCTTACTCCTTTCACGCTCAACCACAATCGTTCGTAACAACGTCGGAAAGTAGCAAATACAATGCCTTCGAGCAACCCCACCCAACCAGACGGCGCTATCAGCCGTACTTGATACCCCTTGTCTGGCGACCCCACCTGCATCTGTGATTGCGCTCGTTCCCCATCACTGGCAAGATTGATTTGTGGGTGCTGCCAGCTGACTGGCTCGCCTTGACAAAACGCGATAAAATCCTTATGTTCTATTACGATTTCCCCTTAGCAAGAAAGAGGCAGGAGTCGATGAAACGGCCCTTAATCGATATCATCTCAGGAGGTGGTGCAGGGCGTTTCCACTGGAAACGTCGGGCGGCCTACCGATCCACTCAACGCGGCTTTACACTTGTTGAGATCGTCGTTTCTATTGCGCTCTTGGGCTTTTTCATGGCCATCGCTGTCAGCGTCATTATCCAGTCGGCGCGAGTAACCCGCGAGGCACGTGACCGAAGCGTGGCCAGCGCCTTGGCTTGGAATCAACTGGAACGCATAAGGAATACGCCCTTCTCAGACATGGATGCATGGGTTGAGGGTGCTCCCGGGACAAGGGTTGCAACGTCCGGCTTGGCTGACCCGGAAGGGGAGTTTTTACGCCAAACGGCAATCACCACCACAACAAATGGCATGGTGCTCAGGAATATTCGTGTGGAAGTATGGCCTCTAGATCGCAGAACAAATGACTTCGATGGAGAGCCAGAAGTTCTTGAAACAATCATCGCTGATGTACCCCTAGAAGAGATTTAACGATGCGAGATACATCAATCAGTCATGTAACGCGGAGCGGCTCATTCTTAATGCTATCGAGCAGCCGGTCGGGTTATACCGTTATTGAACTGGTAGCGGCAATGGCCGCGTTTTTAATTGTCATGACCGCTGTGATCACAGGCGTTTTAACGGTTATGCGCAGTGATATGCGGCAACAACTTGAAACAGAGCGTATCGTCGAGGCCCATCGCGTGGCCACCACGCTTCGCTCAACGATGCGTTTGACACGTCTCAGTGAGATGGTGCGATATCCTGCCGAAGGACCACATAGCGCGATCAGTTATCCGCTACCGGTGCGCCCAGGAGATGCTAATTTGGATGAATTGGATGCGCAGGGCTTTGCGGTTTGGGGTGAAACCCTTGTATTGCATGCGTGGCCGCCCAATGACCCAAGCGAACTACGATTAACGCGATTCTATCCCCGCGATAATTCCCTCTCGCTGTCCCAGCGTTATGACCAACTAGAGCGTGTCGCACTTGACGGGAACGGAAATCAAGCGGCAAACGGGGCAAATAGCGAAACAATGACCTTGGCCCGCATGCGGCCGGAATTTACTCTGCGCACTGACGGACGAACCTACGACTTTTATGCATCAAGTGAGATGCTGGATCGGTCTGCCAATATGGGGGGTGTTCGGCTCGTGCCCGGCCCTAACCCCATCCGTTTTTCAGTTGTCGGCAAGGCATCGGCTAGTTCAGGTCATAGTTTTACCATCGATCAACTCCGGATATCTCCGGCAGGACTGCCGATCGAAGCCGAGGCGCTTTTACCCGCGACTCAACAGTCCGGAGCGACAGCCGTGATTGAGGAGCGGCCCCTGGGAAATTGGAGCGATCGTCGCGCACTTTCCTTTCCCGCCGCTGCACCGGGAGCCGTCCTTGATTTGTCGTTTTTCAACGACACGTGGCATGAAACTCGATTTACGGGGGCAGGCACCGAATTCGACAATTTGATCGCTTTCATCAACCAAGTACCGGGCGCGGTTGGGACGAGATTACGAGCTGAGGGTCGAGAGCTAGCTTGGTCGGCTATGTTTCAGACAGGGACAGGCGGAGCCAGCGATCCTCTCGACAGCTATCAAGGCGCAGCCGTAAGAGTAATCGTTCGGGGAGGATTTGCGGAGCATGGGCCACATATTTTAATCGATGGCGATGGGTGCACGGTCACTTTCAGGGCGTCAAGTGCTGCAGACGCGAATTTCAACATTCTACATGCCTTTATCTCTGAGGTGTCTGACCATGATAATCCTGGTCCGGACATTGACCAGAACACCGTCACCAGAATCAGATTTGGATCGCCGTCGAGTCCGCAAGACAGTGTACTGATCGAAGCGGGACAAAGTGTTCGCTCTATCCCAATCGACTTTCCAATTGATCGAGAAAAAAGCTACGCCATTAGTTTTCTGGTGGCCGAGTCCTCTGGCGCGACACTCGGTAGTCCATGGGTCTGGCCCCTAAATGAAGTGGGCCGAGCCGACACCTACATGCTTCCTCCTTTTCCAGGCATAGGTGAAGGTATCGCTCGAACAGGGGGGTGGAGTAACAGACCGGACCTACAAGAAATTGCGGCTGTTGTTGGGGTTCAAGAAATTCGCACGACCTTTGTGGACGAAGGCGTTTACACCTCACGCATCATCGATACCGGCTTATCCAGTCCCGATTATCAAACGCTGACCTGGGGCGGGAATTTCCCCCACGACAGCAGCGTAGCATTTCGTGTTCGCACGGGCGCCGAAGCAGATTTGAGTGATGCTACAGAGTGGTCTGATGTCACGAGCATCACCTCGCAGGGAAATATTTCGCCGGGAGCCGGACGCTATGTGCAGGTTCAAGCCAGATTACTGCGCGATGTCATCCATGACGCGTCGCCCGAACTTAGCCACTTCACACTTCGCTGGTTAGGCGAAGAGACGAATGTTGGTTTTGGTGGCGCGTTTCATCGTTCGCCGGATGGAGGCTACGTGGAAGTGCTCGTTAATGACGAACCGCCGGCATCCTCTTTCCGGGCAGAGCTGGGTCTGGTTCTGCGTGGCAAAGACACCAGTGCAGAAGAATCTTGGGTTTTCGGAATTGAAACGACACCGCGAAACTAATGAAGCGAGCCGAGGGAGGACAAAGATGAGAAGCATACGGTCGAAATCAAAGCTCATGACGCCAAGACCATCTGACAAGTCCTCGAAGGTGCAGGCTGCTGAGATCACCTACGACCAGGATGGCGGCGCATTGGTGACGGTTGTTCTCCTTGCAGGCATCATGACGCTTGTCTTGGGAACCATGTCTGCTTTGGCCCTTCAAAATGTGCATTCACTGCGACTTGAACGCGATCAGATGAGAGCCCTCACTATCGCCGAAGCCGGACTCAACCAAGCATTCGGCAACCTCGCAAGTGATCCATCGCTTGCATCAGGTTCTTCTGCTATTGCACAAGATAACAGCTTCGCGGATGGCAGCTTTGTGGTCACTAGCGTATCGCACGCAGATGACGTCTATCTGCTGACATCAGTAGGACAATTTAGAGAACGCGAGTCTACGGTGCGGGCCACAGTCTCCGTCGTGGTGGCACCGGATGAATCAGAAGAAGAGGAATCGACATCGGCTCCACTCCCAGGCCCCTTTGGGCCGCTTGGACTCTTTGCTGGCGGCAACTTGACGATGAGTGGTGGTATTCAGGTGAACATCGCGGATCTCAGCGCCCACGCAAATGGGTCACTCAACTTGACCGGTGGCGCAGGATTTCATGGCGCAAACTTATCGACTCACGGGAATGTGGTCATGTCTGGGAATCCGCAGATTCATCTTGATAGTGGGAACGGACGAATGCATGCAGATGGCTCTGTCACCTTGATGGGAAATATTCAGGCAGCAGAAATTACCTCCTCAACCAGCATCACGGGTAACTGGGGGGTCAATACGCCGGCACTTCATACGGCGCCAAGTGTCACCTATCCAGCATGGTTTAGTCCCCTTCCCCCTTCCGTGCAAAACGATGTGGATCAGGTAGCTCCCATGCCGCTTCCAGAGCTCGACATTCAAGCCTACCTGGATTATGCCACCGCCAACACCTATTTCTATGACGGCGACCAAAATCTTACACGTAGCTGGATTACAGCTGACACGCTAGCGCGGACAGGCGTGAACGTGAATAACAACGAAGTCCTTGTTCAACCTGCGGGCGGAATCTTGTTTGTTAATGGGAATGTGACCGTTTCCCAGGATATTCATGTGGATGGCGTGATCGTCGCAACTGGAGACATCACGCTTGGAGGCGGATCATCGCTCAGCAACCCAACAGAATTCCCCGCCCTGATTTCAACGCAAGGCAATATCGTTATGGGTGGTGGCGCGACGGGGCCGACCATTGACGGATGGGTCTATGCTATGAATGGCAATGTCTCCGTCGGTGGTGGAGCAAGCGGTCTCACCGGTATCATTGCGGCACATAACCTAAACATATCTGCTGGATTTACCTTGGGCAGCATCACGGGGCAAGGTGGTTTTACTTCTCCCGGAGGAGGCGGCAGCGGTGGCAATGATTCCGCGGGCGGTGGCGGCCAATCAGGAGCCGGCGAAGTTCGACTGATGTCTTGGTTGCGGTGAGATGCGCCTAATTGCTGTTCAACATACAACCATGAATTTCCCCTCGTAATGGCAACAAAATGGGCTATCGGACTAGCGGCGTGCGCGGTCGTCCTCTCTGCAGCCTTCCCGACCTCTGCTCAAATTGGTCGTGGGATGACCGCGGCGACAAGAATGTGGGGTGCTCCGGTGTCAGGCCAGTTAGATGAAAGTGGACAAGGCATACTAACGTTCAAACCGGAACAGGCTAATTTTTCGATTCGCAACTATTACGAGAATGGCACCTCTCGCCGACTACTCATCGAGATGGGAGATCAGAGCTTTAGTTTGGTAAATCAGTTTCTGGCGGCAAACGCTGACGGTCGCGCATGGGAATTGCTCCTGGCAGATGGTGAAGAACAGGACAGATCTAGACGCCCCAACCGATGGCAGCGGTCGGATGAGCGTTTTTATGCGGAATTAGTCGGCAATAGGCTTGAAATACGAGATGCCTCATGGGAGCCATCAGGAAAGGCAGAGGAAGAGCATCTCGAGGCAGAAGAATTGCAACCGACGCAAGCGCAACCGCGGACGGTAATCCATCAACCATCGCCAGCGGGACGTCCTGACGAACTCCCCCCTATCGGAGCTTCAAGCAGAGAAGTATTGCGTCTCCTGGGCAGACCCTCGGGCACGATGAATTCGGGTGATCGCGTGGCTTGGTACTATCAATGGGGCCTCGTATGGTTACAGGATGATCACGTAGTGCAAATTGACTAACTGCTTTGACGAATCACGTCTCACAGACGAGCGCACGAGCCGAATACCCGAACACTGTCGCTACGATCAGTGCGGGCATGTACTCCATCGCAACATACATGATCAGCGATGCAGGATGTAAAAAGAAATGCCCTTCACACAAAGTCCAGTAACTGCTCGATGACAGGCTGGATTTCCGGTGCGACAAAGCGATCAGCGTCCTCAATAAAGCGTGGATATAACGTCAAGCGCTCAGCCAATTGGTAGCCTTCACCCTCTGTGACTTCGCGC
>SLCI01000026.1 GCA_007125875.1 Kiritimatiellia bacterium
ACCACATTGCTCTGAACAGGGATGACCGCTACACCACTGGGCACCGGCGGCCCCACGGGATATTGCGTGGGCCGATACGCGGCAATCGCCGAAGCCGTATTTCGAATCGTGCGGGCGTTATCAAACTGGTTCGTTACACCGGTGGCAACCCCCCAAAAGTCGACACCTGGATTGGAAAAATGGGGGACCTGATTACCCGGCCAGTAGGCCATGATCGTGCGCCGCTGTTGGGCATTCTGAAAAAAACGGTAGCCACGCGAATAGTCATAAGCACGGCAGCCGCTCAGATTATTGTCATCATGATCGCACCCGAGGTTGTGACCCCACTCGTGTACAAGGGTATAGACCGGCAGACCCAAGCGGTCGACGACACTGAAGCCGATTCCGTCCCAAGCATTGTTTACCGGGTTGGGACCACAAAGAATCCAAGCCAATCCGCCGAATTGGCCATCCTCGGTTACCAGCGTAACCAAGTCCGCACCATAGTGATCACGAATGCATTGAATTTCGTCGATGAATTCGGAAATCAGGTTCAGGTCCAGCAGCATATCGGCCATTTCGACGTAATCAATTTCACCCCGATACACGAGTCGATACTCGACATCGATAGTGCTGTTGTCCATGGACAGGTTTGCTTGATCCACAGCGGTTTCAATTGCACCTATGATCGCGGCATGGCTGCCAGCCGCCGCCCGCGCCTCGGGTGTGTAGGCGATTGCGACATCGATGACTACTGGCCCGCTGAGTGGCTCCATACTGGCGGCTACTTGCCTGACTTCATCGCGCGCTGGCGCGGTGCGCGTCAGCCCACCCCCGCAGGGTCGCAACTGCATCGAATCAATTTCTGTCAGCGTGATATATCCAGACGTATCCGATTCGATATGAATGGGGGATCGGGCGTAATCATGTGCCACGCCGACAATCACACCGTTCTCATACGTCAAAATGATATAGCCCGATGTGTCGGCATCCCATTGCGCGCGAACAGTGTAGTGACCCGATCCACGGTAATGGTGCGCTGCGATATTCGCTTCGACTACGGCACCATCGAGTAAGGGCACGGAAAGGGTATCGAAAAGTGGCTCTGCCGCCCCAAGCATTTCGGCAGAAAAGACATCCTGATTGATCGCGAAGCGCGCCTCACGTGCAGCGGAGGCGGTTGCCATCTCGCTATACTGATCCGGAATACGCGACCAAGGCTGCGGGCTACGTGCCTCAGACTGCGCTGAGCCGTATGATTGTGCTGCGAAAAAAAGGGGGATCAGCGCACAGAGCATTTTCATGTGAGTAATTTACTCCTCGCGCAGCAAAGGGCAACAGCAGACTGATTCCATAATTATCGCCGAATCATGGACTACTGGGACCTCTCCCCCATCAAATGCATTCCGGTCAGCGAGGCTGGACCGTCATGCCAGCCTCGATCGTCACACCTTCCGGCGCTTCACAGATCGTCAAACGCTCACGCACCTGAACGGCCTTGATTACGCCCACGGTCTCGACAAAGGTATCGAGGATTTCGCCCGTGTCCGGGTCCACTATGTCGGTGGAAGACCCCACATTGAACTCCTGACCTTCGGCAACTCCCTCGCGCGTGCCACGATTGATAAAAATGCGATCACCGGCGACTTGCACCACCGAACCCTGCCACGGCACACCCGCCAATTGATCAATCAAGAAATCGACCGCTTGACTAACCGCATCTTCCACGGCTTGCCCGACGTTATCGCGGCGGAAGGCATCCATATCGCCGCGCAATCCACCCAGTGCGGCCCCTGAGTAGCCAAAGCGACCGCGGCGCTGACCGGCCTCGCCCGTCACTGAGGTAGAGGCCTTGACCTGTCCTGTGCGGGTGTCCACCAAGTAAATCGTGGCATTGATCTCGGTCCGTTCCCGACTGCCACCCACACGAATACCGCGGAAGTTGACGCCACCGCCCTCGCCGCCAGCACTACGCTCGACGTGCGTGATGGCGCCCTTTACCAGCAGTTGCGCTGGCGTCATTTGCCCGGTCTCAGGTGCCATCCGTCCGCCGGCGGTGCGCCCGGATGTGGCCAAGTCCTGTTCGCGCATGGCCGCGCCGCGCATATCAGATTCGCCTAAAACAATGAATCGGCCAGAGGACTGCAGGATATCCGTCATGATGGTGCCCCACGCATCGCCCAAATCCCATTGCCCTCGCCAACCGGAACGATTTTCAAACTTATCGACACTAATCGAATGCCGCAGGTTCCCTTCGGATTGCGCCGAAGCCCACGTTGCGCAACTCGCGATGATCGCCGCCATTAACCCAACACCAATTCGCTTGCTCATCCTCATACTCCTTTTGACAACACATACACCCATAATCATTGGCCCCGTGCTTCATCACAGCGCCACATGACATGACTCGTCTATACGTTAAACCAATGGAGAGATTAAAGGATAGAGCAGACGGAATCAACTCCATAGACAGGTCTGCGACACCGCACCGGCGCACGCAAAATGACGAAGGGGCGGGATGCACAAGACATCCCGCCCCTCAATCATCATTACAGGGCTCGTATTATCGAGCGCTCAACTGCGCTTCGATTTCCTTTTCAGCCTCGCCCCAGACCCACTGTGGATCCGCCTGGAAGCCATGCTTTTCCGCCAGGAAGTAGGCCGCCTGCTCGATCATGCGGTAGCGCTCCTCCGGAGAGATGCTCGGGGCCGCCGCTTTAGCTGCGGCAGGCACCTTGGGGGCCGCTGGCTTCTTGGGCGCGGCAGCCTTTTTCGGTGCTGTGGCCTTCTTGGCCGCGGGCTTTTTCGCAGTGGCTTTCGCCGCCTTCTTTACGGCCGGCTTCGTCGCCGCGCTCTTGGTCGGCACCTTGGGTGCCGCAGTCGTTTTCTTTGCAGTCGTCTTTTTAGTCGCCATGATACTTCTCCTTAAATATGTTTGCTGCCGAATCGCGTCCCGAATTTCGCGCGGACTTTACCTAGCCGGATTGCAAATGCAATCGAAAAAAGGCCGAAAATGGAAAATAATATTATCGAAACAATACTTTCAAATTGGGTTCAAACGGGCTTCACAAAAGCCTTTCCTGATTTGGACACAGAAACCCTGCAAGCCATCGACGTCAGCGCTGCCACGGATGAGCGTTTCGGCGACTATCAGTGCAATGCCGCGATGGGACTCGCTCGAGCTCTGCGCATGGCGCCGCGCGCGATCGCTGAGCAAGCGGTAGCGGCGCTACCCGAACAGGACTGGGTTCAGTCGACCGAGATCGCGGGTGCCGGCTTCATCAACATCACATTGAACCCCGAGCGTCTCGCCGATCACCTGATGGGGATTGAAGATCATGCCCAGCTCGGCGTACCGGCCTTCGGCCAAGACCGCACCGTGGTGATCGATTATTCCAGCCCGAATGTGGCCAAGCCAATGCATATTGGCCACATCCGCTCCACGGTGATCGGTAACGCTCTCGATCGCTTGCATCGGTTTCTAGGCTATCGTGTACTGGCGGACAATCACTTGGGTGACTGGGGCACACAGTTCGGCTTACTGATTTTGGGCTACCACCACTTCGTCGATCAAGACGCATTGGCCCAGCATCCGGTGGAAGAGCTGGAACGGATCTATGTGAAGAGTTATGAGCGCTCGCAAAGCGATGCGGAGTGGCTGGATCAGGCCCGCCGCGAACTGGTGAAATTACAGCAAGGCGATCCGGCCCATCAGGAGTTATGGCAGCAATTCGTGGAATTAAGTCTGCAAGAGTTCGATAAAATCTATACCCGTCTCGGCGTTCGCTTTGATTTGGTACGCGGCGAAAGTTTTTATCGCGATCGCTTTGCCGACATCATCGCCACCCTGCAAAAAGTCGGCTTAGCAGAAGAAAGCGAGGGCGCACAAATTGTCCGACTCGAGGACGACGGCCTCGACGTCTGCATCGTGCAGAAACGAGACGGCGGCTACAACTACGCCACCAGCGACTTAGCCACCGTGCAGCAACGCATCGAAGAATTTCAGCCGGATACGATCATCTATGTGACCGACGAACGACAGCAGCTTCACTTTAAACAGTTTTTTACCATCGCCGACAAACTCGGCTGGCAAACTGAATTGGTTCACGTCTGGTTCGGCTTGATGCGTCTACCCGAAGCGACGTTTTCGACCCGCCAAGGCAACGTGATTCGCCTGGAGCGCTTACTGGACGAAGCGGAATCGCGCGCGCTAGAGATCGTCAAGCAGTCGAGCCCGGACATGCCGGAAGCACAGCAGCTCGTGGTCGCCCGTGCCGTTGGCATCGGTGCGATCAAGTATGCCGACCTCAGCCAAAACCCGCAGAGCCTCGTCACCTTTACGTGGGACAAGGCCATGGCCATGGACGGCAATTCGGCACCCTACCTGCAATATGCCTACGCCCGGATTGCGTCGGTGCGCGATAAATACGGCGAACGTTTTCCGGGACAAGATCCCCGCCAGTTCCCGTTGAGCTTGAAGGAAGAGGCCGAGTTACGCCTAGCGAAACGTTTGCTGCGCTTCCCCAGCGTCGTGCTGCGCGCAACCCAACTCTATCGTCCCAGCATTCTGGCGGATTATTTGTATGACCTCGCGCAAACCTATAGCTCGTTCTATCAGAACCTGCCTTTCCTGAAAGCGGAGGAAGGCGTGCGGGAGAGCCGTATCCGGCTGTGCGGCCTGACAGCACGTACCCTGCGAACCGGACTCGAATTGCTCGGAATCGAAACGCCGGACCGGATATAGGGCAACCCGAGCGCCGAGCTGGTGCTTGTTCGCCATTTTTCGTAAGTCGTTGAGGAATTACGGATGGCGCGGATAGCGCGGATGATTATTTTCGGATCTGCATTTGTGGCCCGAGTGTAGGGCGGGCTTGAGGCCAGGAATTCGGTCGGAGCGAGTCCGGCGCTTGCTCTGCACTCGCTCAATTCATACGACACGTAATTCGCATCGTGACGAAATCCAAAACTTCCGCTCCAGCGAGACAAGTTCGCTGGGGGCGTAGAGCAAGATTCGCCTTCACAAAGCCTACGGCGACCCGCAAGCGTGCGCCCTACAAAAAACCAGCAACGGGACGCAGCACCGAAAAACAGAAGCCCTGCTCGTTAACCTTGTGATCAGCCATAAACCGGAGCCCCGCAGGGGTGCTACGCGGAGGGCGAAGGGGCAAATTCGGTCACGAATTTGAGCGCGGGGAACGGGTCAGATGCGGACTAGCGCTAGGCGCGTGGGGCGGTGCTGGACTCTTGTCCGCGCCGCACCGCGCAACAACGCGATAGGGCGTAGCTGGCACGGACCATCGCGCGACCCCTTCGGCCACCGCCAATCCACGCAAGACGATCCGCATGGCCACAAATACACCGACCGCAGAGAGAACGCGAACTATAATAGCCCCCCCGAACGGCGATCCGCAAGCGGACGCCCTACAGGCGAGCACCAACGTCGCGAAACGGGCCTCAGGGCTCGTAGAT
>SLCI01000123.1 GCA_007125875.1 Kiritimatiellia bacterium
ACCATTAATATGGAGACTACTGTTGCCCCAAGTCGGGATGTGTTGTGTGAGGATTTTCTTCTCAGCATTTTGGTGCGCAAAGACGTGCGATCTCTGACCCGTCCCCTGCAGGCGCATGCCGTGCCAGGCTACAACACCTGTTTCCGAAATCACGGGATCCCGATTTAAAAAATCGGGATCAGCAATTTGTTGAATAGAAAAGTCCGCTTGCGCGAAAGCACCCGCACACAGCGCCACTGCCACCATGGCTATTCTTTTGTATGTCGCATTATGATGCTTGTTCATGATGATGGCGCGTTACTTTACGCTGAAAATTCTGATATCACCGACTGACACGCTGGAGTCTGCGCTCTTGAGCATCGGCAAAGGCACGTTCGGCTCGCTCAACCTCAGCTTCCGCGTTCTGCTGGGCTTGTCGTGCCGAGTCAACGTCCTCTCGGGTGCTGGCTAGTTGGGTCTCAGCTTCGTTCGCCCGCTCACGGGCTGCCTGCAACCTACTTGCTGTTCGGGCGGAAACTCCTTCCTCGGTTTCGGCCTCGCGGGCTGCCGCAGCCTCTAACTCCTCGCGACGCTCGTTGGCCTGCTGTGCGGCCTCCTCATGTCGTCGTAGTTGCGCTTCAGCTCGTTCACGTGTCCGCTCGGCATTGCGCAATTCAACCTGACTGTCGAGTAGGCGCCGCTCCTCGTCGGATGGGGCGACAGGCCAGTCAGGTCCCCAGCGATGTTCGTCGCTCCAGTAATGCAGCGGGCTTCGCGAGGCCATACGCCGATCGGCTTCCCGCGGATCAAGACCTTCCTCCATCACTAGGCGTTTGCGGCGCCAGTCGCGTCCGAAACGCTCAATACTTTTCACGATCGCATTGACCATCACACGCTCGAAGTCAGATGTTAGGCGAACAAGATTGTCCTCCCGTTCAATGGTCGTCTGCTCGGACGTTTGGGCCATCTCATAGGACCACCATGGGCCGGTAGTCGTGCCCCATTCCGCTTCATACTCGACACCATCGAAACGAGTTTTTAGTGCCATCTCTGCCACTCGCTTCAGATCGCTAATCACGCTCATGGTATAATTTGCAGAACGACGTGAATTTGTCAGCAGTACAAGTTCATTGCGGCCAGCATGATGTGAAATCGCACCTTGATATATCACGGCAGAGATGTGGTGCCGAAGCTGTGGAGGCATGACGCGACGAGGATTCGGCAACACCATGGTATAGAAAATTGGTTCCTCCATTTGAACGAGCAGGGGACCCACACGCCCATCGAAAATCCCATCCAGCACGGCCGATTGCCTATCAGCGACTTCCTCATCGGCCAACAGTACCATTTCGCGCCCAGCGAAGCGAAGGGCAGTATTCGCGACACTCCATAAATTCTCATCAACATGTTGCCGGAAAAAACCGTCGCGATGGAATTGAGGGGCCATGCGACCCAGTGGGAATCCACCGATGACATGAACGGCTACATCTAAAACGCTGCCGTTATCATCCTCGCGGTGTGTGACCAGCATGGCCGCTACTTCGCCCAACATCAGGTCGGGATCCCGTTCCACGCCTTCTCGAATATTGGTCCGCACCTGCTCGAGTAGTTGAGGATTATCGCCGAAGATGACCTGTAAATAAAGATCCGAGAATGTCTCTGCGGCTGGGCTTGTGCCAATGGTCCCGCCATCATCGATTAAGTAGCGCAGTTGGGATTCTAGATCATAGGCAAACGTTGCTAATCGATATCCACGCACACCCAACATGCCACCCGCAAATACCGCAAGTAACAGGAGAGTGATACCAGCGCGTTTTAGATGTCTTCTTTGTAACTTCACGAAGGATTCCTGTAGAGCCTATTTCTATTTTCCTCAGCGTGCTGTCATAGCGGGCTTGTGTCAAGGGTTTTGGATATTTCTGACGCTATATTTTCCTTGCTGTGCAAGACATTCTGTGCGAGTTGTACCCGAGGTCAAAAAAGGCCATACGGTCATCATTAGGAGCAAAAACCATGAAAAAAGTCCTTTTCTTGGCGCTTGGCGCCATTTCTGTTGTGATGTTGGTTGGATGTAGCACGCCCGCGCAGCGTGTTTCCAATCTGCGTTTGGGTATGACGCCGGACGAAGTGTATGAAGAAATGGGCCGGCCCTATGCGGTTCGATCGGCAAAACTATTTGCTGACGGGACTTTTCAGGAAGTATGGGAATACATCCCCTCGATTTTCTCGGTAGCCTTGTTTGCAGACCGCTACGACAAGACATTTTGGATGCATTTTGACGATGGCCGATTAGTGCAGTGGGGCGAACCCGGTGATATGTCAGGAGCGGGGACTATGGACGCCGATGAAGCGAGAGTGCAAGAATTTCGCCCTGACCGACGAACTCGATAATCGCCTTGGTATGTATTCATGGCGGTAGGCAGTAAAAATCTGCATGCGTTGAATGCATACGCGGAGTAGTAGCTTTTGGTTTTGCTTCGACCATTAATGATCAACATGGGCTACCGACAGTCTTTACGACTGTCGGTAGCTATTCTTTATGGTGCCTTGACCCTTTCGGCGTCAGCGCAATTCATGCGCTTAGGTCCCTTTGACCTTGATCTCAATACCTCGTTGCAAGGTATTTATACTACGAATGTAGATGGGGCACGGAAGTCTGAATCAGAACTTGAGCGCGAAGATTACTACATTGTTTGGTCGGTTGGGTCGCAGCTCGCGGGGCCGACAACGCCGACCTCAGAGTTGAATTTCAGCACCGCTTTGTCGATTGAGAAGCACTTCGTGCGCGACGACCTTGATACGGTCAGCGACCCATTTGGCGATGCCACATTAACGCATGACATGGAGCTGGGACGATTTGATTTCCCGACGGCCATCAGTTTTCGGCGTGAAAATACGCAGGAACAGGATGCCACGACGCGGGTCTTCATCCCAGGACAGCGACGCCAGCGTGTAGTTCAAGACACACGATCCTTTAACCAAGGGGTCCTTTATACATTCGATCCCATTCGACTGAACGCTCAATACAGTTATGTCGAGACGCGCTATCCAGATGAAGAATTTCAAATCGGTGATGAGAACAGTACCACGATGGGTTTTGGGGGCGCATGGGACGTATTTCAAATCGGCGGCGAACGGCGAGTGACAGCCAGCTATGCCTACAGTCGAGAAAAAACCGAGCTGGTTAACCGTCCCGAGGGAGCGGGTTCCGGCGAATGGCAAGAGCAGCAGTCGATTGGATTGACGCTACAGATACTGACCCGTCCAAATCTGACCTACACCCTTGCTTACGTGAAAGACGATGACGACGATTGGCGTGTAACCCATAACGTAGCGATTTCGGATCAGTGGGAGCTGTCTCCCACCGTGATTCTCGATGCCAGTGCGAGTTACACACGAGATGAGCAGCCTAGGGATGACGACATATCGTTCGTCTATAATGTCGGCCTTAGCCATGAGATCGACGATACGCTGCGTCATAATTTTCGTATGTCGCGCGAACCCCGTGATACGTTTGGTTCAACTACGGATACTGACTCGACCACGTATACCTACAACATTACCAAAACCGGCCTGTTCTTTGCTAATCTGTCCTGGTTCTTTAACTGGTCCCATGAGATCAATCGGCCGCAGGGCCCGGAGGCTGGACCGACAGAGCGAATTACCCGCTATGCGACAGGGCTCAATCATAGCCGAGCCATGTCTCGGCGCTTGACCCGGTCGTTCGGTTACCTATACAGCTATGAGACCAGCAATTTGGAAGACGAGCCGATTGAAGAACATCGCGTCACAGTCGGGCTCAGCTTTTCATTCTAACAACATGCAGTATAATCTGATATGAAGTTATTTCCCCAGTGCCTAGCGTTGACTTTCTTAGTGATTGGATTATGTGCTTCGTCTCTTGCTTCCACCCCTGCGCCTGAATTTGTTCGCACGATTATGCCCGGTGATCGGCTGCGTATCACTGTAGAAGAGCAACCGGATTTGAATCGTATCTACGCTGTGGCTGGCGACGGAACCGTCGATATAGGATTGCTTGGGCGTATGCGGATTGCTGAAATGTCCGCTGCCGAAGCGGCCGATTATATTGAAGCCGAGCTTGAGAAGGGCTTTTTCCGTAATGCCACGGTAACCGTCGATGTGGCGGAATTCGTGGAAGGGAATATTATGATCACTGGGGCGGTCGGCAGTCCGGGAACGATCAGTTTCTCTGGTGATCAAATCATGACGCTCAGTGAGGCTATTTTGTCGAGTGGCGGATTGCGTCGTGAAGCGGCGGGGACGGAAGTGAAAATCGTGCGTTGGCGTCCCGGTGGCAGCATGGAGCGAGAGGTCATTACGGTCGATGTTCAAAGCATGTTGGAGAGTTTGGACTTCAGTCGGGATGAGTACTTGCGGCCGCGAGATGTGATCATCGTGCCGCGCCTCGGTGACGGTGAGGTGCAGGCAAATGAATACTTGGCCATTGGCGAGTTTGGCAACGCAGGCTTCCACCCATGGTCCGCAAACTTGAACATGATCCGCGCGGTGACCCGTGCGGGCGGTATTAATCGTGAAGGTATTCTCTCTGCCGCACGAGTGCTGAGGGCCGATCAAGATACCGGGCAATATTCAGCGATTCCTGTTGATATGTCTACGCTCTTTGGCGCGGCAGATATGAGCATGAATATTCCGATCTTGCCGGGTGACATTATTTTCGTTCCTTCGTCTCAACAGGCGAGTCGCGGTACGGTTTATTTGCTCGGTGAGGTCTCTAGCCCAGGGGCGATACTGTTGCCTATGGGCCAGGAAGCGACACTCGCACGGACACTGCTCAGTGCAGGTGGCTTGGGGCGGTTTGCCAATGATCGCCGAGTTCGCATTATGCGCGAAGGGCCTGATGGGGCTAAACAGCAAATGGAAGTGGATGTGGGCCGAATTCTGCGAACCGGTGCATTCGAAGATGATGTGCCACTGCTTGACGGCGATGTGGTCATCGTTCCAGAACGCCTGATTACCTTCTAACGAATCATTATGAAAGACATGATAACACCACCATCTTCGCACTCAGCTACACCCCAGCCGGGCGGCTCTATTTCGCCTCCCGCACCCGGCGGGCTGGGAGCGCCGAAGAAATTCAATATCGTTGATCTAAAGCAATACTTTCATATTGTGGTGAAGCGGATATGGCTGGTCGCGCTATGTTTCGTGATCGCATTGGGCGTGATGGTTGTCATGTTGGTGCGAGAAGTTCCCGTCTATCGGGCCTCTGCTGATCTACTTTTAACGACGGGAATTCGCCTTCCGGTGCAAGAGCGCGAAGTGGGTTACCTAAGTGGGGCTGATTTCATGCAGACCCAAATCCGTCTGATCAATAGCGGTGCGGTCATGGGGCGCGTGCGCGAGCGTGTCGGGCGCTCAGGCGCTGAAATCCGTGAACAGTTAGT
>SLCI01000100.1 GCA_007125875.1 Kiritimatiellia bacterium
CTTTATCGTTCGCCTTAATCTATTGCCTTCATCTTCCTTCTGAACTCGCCGTACTGCCGTTTCGAGGCTATTCCGCTGGGAAGGTGCCCGTCGTGAATCATCCGATATAGCAAACAGCGCGACGCGATTCGGGGTCTGCAACCAATTGTATGCGACGGTCGTCATGATCGCTGGCCACATCGATAAGTTTGACGATCGAGGCGTAAGCGCTCAGTGACGGGCAGTACTCGCCTAGTTGATTGGCGGACTCTCGGAAGAAGGTTTCGTTGAAATCGGCGTCAGGATGGGATGGGTACACCGGCATGTAGATGATTTCAGCTTCGACGAGGTCTTGAAAGAAATGTGTGCCGTAAGAGACTTCAGGGACGTGCCCGTCCTCCTCGTGGGCGATCTCAATGAGGACCGCGACTTGATCAATGTCAGCGTACCCGACACCGATGCCGAGGTCTGGATTACTGCTGCCCCAGCGGCCTGGTCCCATCATCATCAGGCGCTCGTTTCGCTCACGCATAGCGTGATTGATCTGTCCAATCACGCGCGGCAACATTTTGCGTGTTTGGTTATCGGCCATCTGTCCGTAGGCGCGTGGGTCGACATAGATCACGTAACGGATCGGTTGCGAGACCCCACCATTAATAAACCGATCTGAACGGAAGCACACCGACTCGGGTGCCAGATCTTCCGGCCACTCCACGCGCTCCTTGGCCCCGGGCAACCAGAGCGGGCGACATTGCAATACATTAATCTCAACCCGTCCATCCGGCGAGACGGCGGCGGTGAATTCTGTGTCGACCGGATGCTCGTAGACATCCTCCAGCGCGCGCAGCATGCGGCCAAGAACGGCGACAAAATCGGTATCGCGGATTAGTCGGTTGAAGGTTAGGACTACGTCGGCTCCGGGCGGTACACGAGAACCGATGGGTTCACTCAGGTCTCCATCTGTAACAATGGAGACCAGTCGATGCAGGCCGCGATAGGGGCCTTCCTCTAAGATCTTTTTCATGCGCACGGTGGCGAATGTGCCCGAGTCCAAATCCAGCACGTCGACGTGACGTTGTGAATAGGTGGTGACCTCGCGGCCGATCTCGGGCCGCAGCTCGGGGTGCGAGACGGCAATCATGCGGGGGTAGTCACGGCTGACGCGATTGACCGCCCTGGTGCCGAGGCCGAAGACCAACCGTATGATGCCCGCCTCCGGATCGATGCGGTCTGTCCACGCATAGAGATTGCGTGAAAAAGCCACACCGGCGAGCGCGGGGAAGAAGTAGCGACCGTGTTGTTCGCCGGCCACGCGTTGTACCAGCACGGCCATTTGTTCGTCGCTTTCCAGCATGCCGCGATTGCGACGATAGCTGAGTGCGTCGGGATTCAGCGTGCTGGCATAGACGCTTTTGACGGCCTGCATAAATTCTGCCAAGCGCTCTTCCGGAGAGCCGCGGTTCACGCAGAAGTCGCTACGGTACTTTCCGGCAAAGGCGTTGCCGAAGCCGTCCTCCAGCAAGCTGCTGGAGCGTACAATATAGGGAGCATCACCCAGTTCGTCCAAAAGGGTTTGAAATTCTGCGATGCGGGCGGGATCGAATTCGCCTGCCAGAAAGCGTTCCTCCAGTTGCTCAAATTGCTCATGGGTGACGTGACCGGTGCGGGTGGCGGAGAGGCGGGCTCGGAAGTGGTGGTTGTGGACGAGGAACGTGTAGAAGACGTCGGATCCGATATAAAAGGAATCCTCGTCAAGCAGTGGAAATGCGGAGGCGATGGTGCGGCATTGATGACGGACAATAGCGCGGGCTAGAATCATACCCGCCGCTTTGCCGCCAATACGGCCAGAACCGATCACGCGCTGTCGGATATGCAAGAGCGCCTCCAAAGAGAGGTAACGCTCGGTTAGGCGCTCGATCTTCGGATCCTGGCCGAGCAGCATATCGGCGAGCCGCTTTTGCCAGGCGCGTCGCTGTTTGACGTCCGGGCCGTCACCGCCGGCTTCGACCGCATCGCGTAGCGCGGCATATACGGTATCCCAAGGGGCCGTGGTGGCGTGGACCAAACTCGAGCTGGGTACTGAAGACTCGGGAATCGGGATCCACGCTTCGCCCTCCAGGCGATAGGGCAGAAACATATGGGGCGAATGGCGTTGCCACACTTTCAGCGGGCGGACATGAACGGTTTGGTCGATCATGAATGCGTCTAGCAGCACCTGCGTCGTATCGCGAATGCGGGCTACCGCGTCGTCGGTATGTTTGTCGCGGTCCAGCGCGAAATAGGCCACGGTATCTAATTCGAACAGGTACGGACAGGTGGCTTGAAAGAAGTTGGCCAGCAACTCATCCGTTGCCCACCAGTCGACGAGGCAGGAGAGGTTGTCGAAGACATAGCAGGCGCGCTCGCCCCAGTTCGTGATGATCCGATTCACTTGAGCGCTGAACACATCAAATCCGTCGCGTGGATCGAAGGATTCGATCACCATACCGGGCACACTTTTGAGAATGGGGTCGTGCGGTCCGAAGCGAATGTAAATAAAGGGACGCTGATCCCGCGCAGCTTGCCGCTGGAATGCGCAGGCGAAGTCGCGATAGTGATCGAGCGAGTCGATTTGCCAAACCACATTATCGCCTAGGCGCAGACCATGCAGGATATCGTCCAGTTGCGGGATGCCGCTGGACATCCATTTGGGATTCGCGCTGGGGGGCTTCTCGTCCATCGCGTTAGCGTGACTGATCACTCACGAGAAGGAAAGATCGAATCACTTGCTCGACTTGCGGCCGAACGGTTTGGATACCGCCTGTCCTTCAGGGCCCAGATCCGTTCGCGCGTGCCCGGTCGTCTCGAGCACCGCATCGGTGGTACGGAAGTGGCATTTCACCGTGTCCAATAGTATATCCGGTCCTTTGGCCGCGATCAGTTTCGCCGCCACTTCGCGGACGCGGTCAGAGGCACCTTTGGGGATGGTGACACCATGTGCCTCGCCCATTTTACGCAACGCGGCGATAAACGCTGCTCGAGCGAGAATTGAAGCGGCCGCGACGGCGGGGTCGGATTCAGCTTTGGGGCGTTGGACGAGCTCGATACTGCGCCCTTTCTTCATCAGCGCCTGTTCGATTTGCCGTTTAGGGCCGAACTGATCGGAAATGGCGCGGGGGCAGTCCGGCACCTTTTCGAGCAGGTTCTCAATCGCACGAGCATGGCCCCAGGCCAAAATGCTATTCACATTGCGCATGGACTGATACAGGCGATTATAGGCGCGCGGTCCAATTGTAATGATGGCATAGCGTTCGCCGAGCATTTTCCGGATATCGCGGGCCATGTCTTCCGCCTTTTTGTCGCTGGTGACCGTTTTGCTGTCGCGCACGCCTTTTTCTTCAAACGCTTTAGCGAGCGGTTTATTGACGAAAGCGGCGGCAATCACCAAAGGGCCGAAAAAGTCGCCCTTGCCGCTTTCATCGATGCCCATATGCGGCTCCAGCGCGGCGGGATCATGCACTTCATCGTAGCCGAGGCGAGCATCTTGGAGGACTAACGGCTCCATATTATAGAGCACCCAATCATGAGCGGCCTTGCCTTGCACCACACATTTGCCGCTTGTGTAGAGGGCGATGCGCAGATTTTCGCCTCTCACGGCGATCTGCGTGTAAGGAATCTCGTCAGGCAGATAGTTTCCTTGTTTCAGCAGGCCAACCAGCGTTTTCTGCTGATCGCCATCGAGCTTGAAGGTGTAAGAGTTTTTCTGCATTGCGGCGGAAGTTAGCACGGAGTAGCGTGGGAACACAATATCTGTCCCGAAGTCGCTCCCAAATGGGGCGGTCAGGTGACAGCGTATCAAAAAATAGCAATTGACTAAAACACCCCGCACAGGTACAAATTAATCAACTGGAGAAATCATTTCTGCCGCTGTTGTGCGCTATTTTTTGAACAGTCCGCGGCAAATTGGGATAAGCCGAACGGAGGAGTACATGAGAACAAAAATTGGAGTCGGACTTTTAATGCTGGCCATGGCCGCTTTTCCGCTGGCTGAGACGCAAGCACAACAAGCACCTGACAATGGTATCACGCAAGGTGAACTTGCAATCATGGTGGTGAATCTGCTGGGCTGGAGTGGCAGCATGCCTGCCGCCCCAACTCCCTTGGACCACATTGCGCTGCTCGGTGCGAATTCGATCGCACCATTAGATGGCTGGCAACCCGGCGAATTGGTGGTATTGGCCGATTTGGCTGTTGTTCTTGTTCAGGCCTTGGGATTGCAGGATCAGGTTGAGAGTCCGAATAATCCTGAGTCCTATGTCGCATTGCTTGAAAGTTTAGGTGTCTCCTTTGAAAATATCGGCGCGGCGCTTGATAATATCGATGTACAGGGAGGCGAGTTGCTGGAGCCGATCGCTTACGGTGATCCGCTACGCGAGCCGCCGATGATTGAGTCGGTCACGATGATCTTGCGGTCACAGCGCCCCATCACGTTGCCCGAAATTGTCGAGATCGTTGAAGAATTGCCCGGAGTTCCGCCTCGCCCACCACGGCCTACTCCCGATTGATACTGAGCGAGAATTCGATATGTTCGTTACCACTAAGGACCACATTATGAAGCCCATTTATCTTATCTTATCCGTTTGCCTGTTCGCTCTAATGATGCCTGCAGAGGTGTTTTCGTCGGAGGGGCCGCGCAACTTCCAAATTCATAACCGTCTAAGTGTCGAATACGATGATAATGTTCGTGAGACAGCGCGTGGCACGGATGACAGTCTCAAAATTATCAATGAGATCGAATTCCTGGTCGCGTTGAATCTTGAAAACACGCACGGCAGCATTCGTTACAAGCCGCAGTTTACGTGGTGGGATGATCGTGATGAGGATGACTTTGATATTCATCACTTCCTGGATGCCGTATTGGCGCATGAATTCACCCCCCGAGTGAGTCTTGACCTTCGTAACAACCTCCGTTACGCGCAGTTGCCCGAAGCGATCGATGATGGCGCGATCGTGCGTCAAAGGAGTGATTATCTCTACAATGCGATTGTGGCGAACGTGGCTTATGTCCTGACGCCTGTCAGTCAGCTGGAAGGTGGCGCCCGTTACAATCTGTTACGCTACGAGGATTCCGATGTGGCGAGTCGTGAAGATTACGACATCTATATTCTGGGGTTGACCTATCGTCACAGCTTAGTGCCGGAAACCTCGGTCAGTGGTGATATTCGCTGGGAAACGATTGAGTACGATTCTGAATTCAAGCGTGATTCCGATCTCGTTCAAATTGGTATGGGTGTCGAACACATCTTTTCTCCGAATCTGCAAGGTAACGCACGGGCGGGGTACCACTATCGTGATTACGCCGATGCCGCTTTGTCCTCAGACAATGCGCCGTATTTCGACGTCAACACCACCTACTTGCCGAGTCC
>SLCI01000158.1 GCA_007125875.1 Kiritimatiellia bacterium
CGGATGTTAGGTGGTCGAAGCATGACGAGTTCAACCCTGACGCACGCGCGCGAAATGTTGGAACGAGTGCAGCGATGACTCCGTTTCGCGCGCTCATCGCATTGCTAGCTGTCCTGTTCGTCTCCGCATGTGCCCGTGACGTACGGGTAACGCCACGACCGGTAGACGAATCGCAGATCTACATCCTGCGACCAGTTTCTCAGGATGCGACAACTGAGCAGTGGCTTGATCTGTTGACGGAGAAGTGGCCGGAAGCGCGTTTGGTTCCCGCAGATGCATGGGCTTCGAATCTCGAGCATATTCGCGCTCAGCGCGGTATTGCAGTCCTCCCGGAAGCACGCGCTATTCCGCATAGCTACCAGGCGGTTATTGCCCATCATATCGAAGCGGGTGGCCGCGTTTTATTTGTCGGTGCCGACGCATTTGCTAAGCCCGCTGTGCAGCATGACCAGGTTTGGCAGCCGTACGAGACCTGGCGCGAAACGATGTTTGCGCAGGCGGAGGATGTGTCCGGATTTTCGTCTATTCAGGTTTGGCAGCATCAACAAACTGACGGCGCACCACGTAGCGCCGTGCGAGTGGGATCCGGTCGCGGTTTGCCCTGGCCGGCCGTGGACGTAGAGGTTGTTGACTTGCATCAATGGGATCGCATGCGGTGGCCGGACCCTGCACCTTTATTCGAGGCAGACGAATATGGCGGGATGGTGGCCTATGTGCGAGGTGATCGCCAAACGACCCGCTTGGTGTTGCAGGCCGAGGAGAGCGATGGGGCCGTATGGGTGCGCGATGTGCGGCTAACCACCGCGTGGCGCCCTGTTTGGCTAGACCTCTCTGATTGGTCTTACCTGCATGGCGGAGTAGACCGCGGTGGTCCCGACGATCAATTGCGTCTTGAGCAGTTGAGTGCAATGCACGTTGGTTTGGATCAGGAACTTGCCCCCCAGGCCGCTGGAGAGCACCGCTATGGCGTGTCCGATATTCGTTTGGTTCCCATGGCGTCAATGCCAGATCACGAAACGATCGCGACCCTGCCCTTTATCGCCCAGTCGCCTAGTCGGTTTCATGAGAAAACGCGGACTGTCCGAAGTCGCCGCTCCCGTGCCGTGTATTACACCCGCGCCAGTAGCGCTGACTATATTCGGGGCGAGCCGTTGTTGTGGAGTGATGCGATACCCGCACGTTGGGTTAATCTTGCGACGGGCGAGCAGCGCGGTGAAGAATCGCAAGGTGCCCTTGCGGGTCTATTCGTTCAGCACCCCGATAATGCGCCATCCCAAACGTGGGGCTGGATCGGTTTGGATCGGACACGGTCGACGCGAGCAGCCCTTAACGGAATACTCAATGAAGCCGTCTTTTTTCTGCAGCGCGGCCGCTTTCTTACCGATGTGCAAATAGAACAGCGATTCTTCCGTTCCGCCGAGTTGATCCGCTTGCAAGCGCGCGCGTTCTCCTTTTCCGACGTCCCGATATCGGTCCGATTATCCGGCGAGTTGGTGGACGAAGAAGATCGGGTGGTGCGACGCGTTGTGTCCGCTCCCTTTGAGTTGGGTGCGGATGCCTATGAGCTTGTGCATCCGTTGAATCTCGGTGTGGCCCCACGGGTAGAAGAAGGCATTCGCCACTATCGTGTTCAACTCAACTTGGAAGAGGTCGGTGGTCAGGCCAGACTGTTCGATCGCGTGACCTTGCCGGTTAAAGTCAAAAGTGAAACACATGAGCCTGAACGCTTGCACGAACGTTTCGGTATATCGGGCGGTCGGATCACAACCGGTCGCATTCCGATTCATTTTCTGGGTGTTGATTATCACCCTGGCTCATCGATTCAGCCGGATACACGTTGGCTAAATGCATCTGTGTTTCCTGCTGATCAAGTATTGCACGACATGAACGGTATCGCCGCGGCCGGATTCAATACCGTGATCGTGAGCTACGATGATCCTGCTGTAGCGCCGCAAGTACGCTACGTAATTGAAGCAGCCGCTGAGCGCGGACTATGGATTAAGCTGCGCATGCCCTTCGGTGTTTTGGGCGCATCCACCTTCACCCCAATACCAACGTTATTAGACGCGCTGAATCTTCACCCGGATCATCCACTGGTTGCGTTGGACCTTAAGCCGCCCCAAAGAATTGACGCCAATTGGCTGAACGATCGCTGGCACCGGTGGCTGAACAACCACTTTTCAGATCCTCACACGCTGCTTGATGAATGGCAGGTCTCGGCGTCCTACTTTCCGACGCCGCCTGAATGGGATACATGGCCACCGGAACACCCGATTTGGAATGTCTTCCGACGTTTTGCTCATGACATGTGGAGTGCCATCTGGTCTGACACGCTGCACACGATTCGCCGAGCAGGCTATCGTCAGTTGGTTACCACCCGATGGGATGCCGATCATAGTGATTTCGACGCTACGATGGGCAGGTCGCTGCCTTTCGATGCCAAGTTCTTGGCACCTTTTGTCGACTATCTCAGCGTCGTCCCGCCACGCGTTTTTGGCGATCCACAAACGATGGGAGATGCCATATTTCGGGGGCTGTATGCCCGCGGTGTGACGGCAAGCCGGCCGATCATTTGGGCCGGCGCAGCCTTCCCGCTCGGTGCAGACCCGACGCCAATGGATGAGGCCTGGCAGTCGGAGGCCTTGCAGGCCTATCACAATCTCGTGTTTGAAACCCGTAGCGCGGGTGGCCATTTGGGTGCGTATCGCGCCACAGCAGATCGTGCATTAGATGTTGATCAAGGATTAATTTCGGCGAGTGGCGCTCGTCGTCCGGCATGGCAAACGATGCGCAGCGTAGCCAATCTTGCCCGCGCGTATCGCCTCAACCCGCTTGAATGGACCGGACGCGAATTTAGTTTACCGGAAGGTCGCTACGGCTGGCGCGCAACCGCCTCGAACTGGAGCGATATTTATGCGCGGGAATTCGATGGTGGCCGAGTAGAAGAAATCCGGCCGCTTGGATACGGCGTTTGGTCCACCGAGGTAACCAGAGAGCGGCTGAGCGCGCTCTCTGATGGTCCTTATAGGAATATGAACCATCAGTGGGGCACGATTCGAGTTGATCGGGAGCCTGTGCATTGGGTGCCGGGCAAGACATTGGAAGTTAAGGTACGACAGACGGTCCAGTTAGAGTTTCTGAACACGGGTATTGCACGTTGGGCCGCCGGGGAAATTGGCGTGAGAGGAACCGTTTGGTTGGAAATTGACCGTCCCGGCCGGACTGCTCAACGTTTACAAATCGAGAATGTGGCACCGGGCGGACGGTTTCGCATGGAATGGCAACCCCTTGATCCAGGTACCTATACCCTGCGACCCGACTGGCAAGGCGTCGGTCCTTTTGGGCAAGCACTCACGATTATTGCTAGCCCCTAGATGTTCAGGACTTCATCGACCAATCGTCCCGATGTCCGTCCGCTGGGTATCCCTTATCTGCGGTCTTGCGAGTGTGCGCAAAGAGATTACAATGGCGTAATGATAAATCAGTGAACTGATTCGGGAGGAAATCCAATGAAGACAATCAAATGGTCAATGGTGTTATGTGTGTTGTTGATCGGCGTACTAAGTGTTCCGTTTGCCGCGGCACGTTTTACGGACCGCACCCCAACCATTCGTCCGCAGGAAGAAGCGAGCGACTCCACACCCGTGGTGGAGGAGATTGCCGAAGTTGAGGAACAAGAACCCATTTCGGTCGAGGAACGCCTGGAGGACATTGAGTATTCGCTCGAACGGCTTTTCAATATCGTCGATCCTCAGAATCGTCGCGATGACGGTTTGTTGGAGCGCCGCTTACGGGACTTGGAACGATCAATCGATGAGTTAGAACGGCAGATACGACGTCTGGAAGCTGAAGTACGACGATAGAATTATAAGAAGACTTAGGTCGCAGGGAATAAGACTATGATTAGTAAAGATTTTAAGTTTGGTGAGGTACTGGGGTTGATGTCGAGAACGGCTCCTTTCCTTGTGTTTCGCTTCCTCATTTATTTTGGCATCACGCTGGGGTTTATCTTGATCACAGGGACCGGAGCTGGGATCGGCTATGGTATTGGCCGGATCGGCGGCAGCGAAGGCGCTGGTGGTATGTGGGGCGGGATGATTGGTTTTGGTATAGCCAGCTCGATCATGTACTTCATTCGTGAGTATCTGCTGTACGTCGTCAAGGCCGGACATATTGCCGTGCTGGTCGAACTGATGGATGGACGTCCGATCCCCGGCGGCAAGGGACAAATCGAGTATGCGAAGGATAAGGTAAAAGATCGCTTCGCGGTGTCATCACTGCTGTTCGGGTTGGACCAATTAATCAAAGGCATCCTGCGAGCGTTTAACCGTACGTTTTTGACCGTCGGCAGCCTGATCCCCATCCCTGGCGCACGCAACCTAATCAAGTTCCTGAACACGATTGTGAATCTTTCGCTGACCTATTTGGACGAGGTAATCCTCGCCTACTTGATGCGCACGAGAGCAGAAAATCCGTGGGAGAGCAGTCGAACGGCGCTGGTTCTGTATGCGCAAAACTACATGTCCTTTCTCAAAAACGCGGTTTGGTTGGCGGCCTTCATCTGGGTGATGACGTTCCTTGTGTTCCTACTCGTGCTCGGCCCGGCGGCCTTGTTGGTCGGACTGTTCCCAGGAACCGCGGGTCCATTAACCCTGATCATCGCGCTCGTGCTCGCTTGGGGGATTAAGCAGGCGGTCATTGAGCCGATTGGCATGACGGCGCTGATGCAGGTCTTCTTTAAGGTTACCGAAGGCCAGACCGCCAATCCGGAGTGGGAAGGCAAACTAGATGGCGTATCGCGGAAGTTCGGACAGCTTAAAGCCAAGGCGGCTGAGTGGCGTCCACAACCAACGCCCGACGCGCCCGCATAGTCCCAGGGTTAATAAGTTCTCTGCGCGGACTCGCGTGCGGAGAACCACTTGCACACAGATCCCAACAAGTTGGAGGGTCGAGCTCCGCGAGACCGGAGGCCGCACAAGAGTTCGTATATGCCCATGCAAGATCGTGGCGTCGCAGAGCTCCGCCCTCCAAAATGACCATCACGCTTTGGCTCCCGTGTGGAGGGGCGAGCTCCGCGAGACCGGAGTATGCCAATTATCTCTCAAGCCAGACAAATGGATGAATTTCTCCCCAATACGGCCATTTGTCGGCTTCCGTCACCAGCCCTTTTCTGACTGGGTTATCACGGATATAGTGCCACTTTTCCGTAAAATGACTGGCACTGCGAATTTGGGTGTCCCAATCATCGCTTTGCCAGATCGGTTTTTCTTCTGGAAACGGCCACTCTCGCGTTGCTGTTGCCCGCCAGTACTGTC
>SLCI01000067.1 GCA_007125875.1 Kiritimatiellia bacterium
TACACGGCCCCGTGACACGAAAGCTCAGCCGCATGCGCATTCCCAGCATGCCCGCCTTCGGCCCGGCGGTGTATGAATACGAGCATGACCTATTCTTGCAGCATTACGTGCAAGCACGACACCAGGCTCCCACCGCAGCGCTACGAAAGATCCGTGCGCAGTTGCAGGGTGTTACCGATGAGTTAAAGGCCGTGAAGCCGGTCTGGCTTCACCGCGACCTTCAGTCCAGCAACATTCACTGGGTAAAGGACCGCCCCGTATTCATCGACTTCCAAGGACTGCGCCGGGGCCCCGCCGCGTACGATCTCGCGTCGCTGCTGTGCGATCCGTATGTCGAAATCCCGCAGCAGGTGGTTGATCGGTGCGTACAGCGCTATGAGCAATCCGCCGCTGCGCCTACCTTTAGCATGGAGAGCTATCGAGCCGCCTGCGTGCAGCGGTTGTGCCAAGCCCTGGGCGCGTACGGACGTTTAAGTCAACTGCCCGGTTGCACGCACATGGCTCAGTACGTGCCCATCGCCGAGCAGCGACTGCATGCCGCCCTAGTGCATTTCCCCGCGCTGCGTGCACTGTTGGAGCGGTACTTGGTGAGCACGTAAGCCTGCGGGGAGAACGGCGAAAGCTCCCCGCTCGCCCTGTCCCCGTTGTCATCCCGAGCGAAGTCGAGGGATCTCATGTACCAGGACAGCCGTCCGCCGAAACGGCTCTTCTGGCATCCCGTGCCACGGTTTCGCCCTCAAGGTCTATCGCCTGCTGGTAGATCTGAGATTTCTCGACTTCGCTCGAAATGACAAGAGGGCTGGATGAGCGAGGACAAACACAACAACCACTAAAGGAGCGTTGTCATGTCGAACAGCGAAAACGTCGCACTCGCTCCGTTCACGTTCTTTTCATGCAAGCGGCTCATCCAGAGGATTCGCTCTACCCTCGCGTGTTATACCACTTACTATAATTTTTCGGTACATTCTCAGGGCAACACAGCCTGTCCGCCGTAGCCTTGGCGGAGGAGGAAGGTTGCCCCTCCGGTATACGCTAAGCAGAACCAGTGACTGCAGAAGCATTCCGGAGGGACGTGCTCCGTCACGTCCTCGGAGAATAGACCGAAATGTATTGGAAACTGGTATTAGGCCAGGTGGGGTGAGCCGTTGGAGCAAGAAACAGACCTCGATCAGCGCCGCCTCAGGGCGCGGTCCAGTCCGGATAGCGCTCTGCTAATTCGTCGAGTGTGCGTTGCTGCTCCTCAACGCGGCCCTGCACCTCCAGCGCTTGCGCGGCTCGATGCATCGCTTCCGGCACAAAGTCCGGATCATCGAACAGTAAAGCCAGCGCCAAGAAATATCGTGCCGCCTGGCGCGCGTCTTCCTGCTTTTCCGCTACGCGCCCGAGCGCGAAATAGCTGCGCGCTCGCACGTCCAATAAGTCATCGGATGTGGCAAGTCGTGCAGCTTCTTCCAAGTTTGCTGTCGCCTGTTCCAGGTCACCCTGCTGCAATTGGATTTCGCCCAACAACCAGCGCGCCTCGACGCCTTCACTCGTGCGGGCGTCTTCATTCTTGCTGGCCTCGAACGCCAGGATCGCAGCCGCAAGATTATCTTGTCCCTGCTGCGCCTTACCCAGCAGAGCATAGGCGATTTGCCGCCACGTTGCGGAGTCTGCGCGTGACACCAAAAAATCGGCCGCCGCTTCCGCCTCCGCATACGCCGACGCCGCCAATCGATAGCGGGCCAACCACTCGACCAGCGGCAGGGGCAACGTATCACGAGCAGCGGAATCCAACAACTCTTGCAAAAGCGCCGCCGCCTCGTCGTCTTTTTCTTGTTCGTGCAGCGTGACGGCCAATCGATATTGAATACGCTCGGCCAATTGACTTTCCGGCTCCGCGTCGAGCGCGGCGCGAAAGGCCTGCTCCGCCTGTGTCGCATCGGCAGCCTCCTGCCAGAGTATGCCAAGTCGATAAAATGAATCGGCGACCCACGGCCCGGCAGGATGCTGATCGACGTATTCCGCAAAGGCCTCACGCGCCGCATCCGATTGTCCCAGCTGTAATTTCGTTAAGGCGATTTGATAGCGCGCCTCCCCGGCCATTTCGGCATCCGGGTAATCTGCTAATAGGCCCTGCCAATCCTTCACCGCCTCGGCCAGCTGGTCCTGCAACGCCATACTTAATGCCGCCGACATCAGCGCCTGCGGCGCGAGATCATGGTCCGGAAACTTCTCGGCCAAAGACCGAAAGGTGCGCGCAGCCTGCGCGTTATCTTGGCGCTGTTGCAGTACGCGCCCTAAACGGAACATCGCACGCGGCGCGTATTCACCGTCCGGCGCGGCGTCAACGAGTCGACGATAATACTGCACCGCCTCATCATGGCGCCCAACCGAGGCATACGATTCAGCCAACAACCAGTAGAGATCCTGACGCAGGGCGGGATCGGGCTCGATCTGGCGCGCGGCCTCGATCGCCTGATCGAAATCATCCTGACGAAAGGCCACCACAGCCATTTCATAGGCGGCGAGGCGTGCCCAATCGCTGTCCGGCGCAAGCTCCTTCACACGCTGATAACTGGCGCGCGCATCGTCGGCTCGTAACAACTGACGTTGTGCATTCGCCAAGACGTACCACCATTCGGCCGCCTGCTCGATCTCCGGCTCATCCTCCAACACGGCCGAGGCGAGCGCGGCACTTTCCGCGAAGGCGCCGATGTTGTGGCGCGACCAAGCGGCCTGCAATCGGGCTTCGCGGGCGCGGCGACTATCGGGATGATCACGCAAGAGCTGATCGTACAGCGTAGCCGCCGACTCAAAATCTCCCTGACGAAAATGCCAATCGGCCTCACGAAACAAACCCTCAATCGCGACGGCCTCCGTAGGTGGCGCGGCATTCACTGTCTGTAACAGCGGCAACACTTCATCATGACGGGCGGGATCCGCTTCCAGTAGCTGCGCCAGATCGAGTGCGGCATAGGCGGCGAATGGTGAATCGGCGTGCTGCTCGATGACTGAAGCAAAGGCATCGCTCGCGGTGTCGGTGCGCCCGATTTGGCGCGCAGCGTCGCCATAGTAATAAAGGCTCGGGGCAACCAAGGCAGGCGCCAATGCCTCATCTTCCAGCAGCGCCTCAAATAGTGGCAAGGCATCGCCAGGACGCCCCAATGTCAGCAGGACTTCAGCGCGCCGGAAAGCCGCTCGCTCAGCATATGCACTGGTCGGATGCTCGCGCTGCACGCGCAGATAAAAACGCGCGGCGGCTTGAGGATTCCGCAAGCGACGATGACTCTCGCCAATGCGATATAGCACTACGTCCATTTCAGGAAAGTCGCTGGCTTCGCGCGAGATCAGCAGATATTCGTCCAACGCCAAATCGTAGAGGCCGCGCGCATACAACGCATCGGCGAACTGCATCTGATTACCGGGATCAAAGGCGTGCGCAGGAGCGCCACCCGAAAGCAGGCCCACAAGCAAGGTCAACTGGATGACGGCATGCCTCATTCTCCGGGCAACACAGCCTGTCCGCCGTAGCCTTGGCGCAGGAGGAAGAGGCTGTCTCAAAATCGCCAATCGTTGCAGCAAGATATCACTTACTGCATCACAGTGTTTAGTCGGGACCCCATTGGGTAGGGCGAATCCTCTGGATGAGCCGGGACTCCGTTCCTCACCTGCTCGGATCAAGATCCTGCGCTGACTCCAGCGGCTCGGCGAGACCCGCCGGAGGACGGGCAGGCAGCCTCGCCCTACCGATGCTTCACGGGGCCAACTGGTGGGACGCGCTCCGTCGCGTCCACCGCGAATGAACCGAAACGTGTTGAAAACGGATGTCATTCCGGTACGCCGGTCGCGAAAGAGATATTCCAGATATCGGCTTGTCGACATAGATCCAGCACCCGAATGATTTCTTCATACGGCGTTAACCGGTCAGCTCGAATCAAGACCGGCTGTCCCGGAAACATTTCTGCAACGCGGGTCAGCATATCCGCCAGTTGCTCCGCGGGCACAGATTGGGCGTTGATGATGGTTTCGCCGTCGCCGCGAATATTGATGATGATTTCGCCCGGCAGCCGCTCCGGCACCTGCCCTGTTTCAGCGGTCGGCAAGGTGATATCAATTTCTGTTTCCCACTGCGCAAAGATTTGGCTGGTGATGAAGAAACAGAGCAACAGAAAGACGACATCAATCATCGGCGCGAGCTGGAATCCGACGTTTTCTGTCTTGAGCTGCTTACGAAAATTCACGCGTCTTTACCCTTGATAAGCTCGGTCAGAATGTCGGCCGAAACCATTTCCAATTGGCCGATCAGCTTCCCGGAGCGGCCGCGGAAGTAGGCATAAAAGATCATGGCCGGAATACCGACCAACAAACCGGCCGCGGTTGTTACGAGCGCCTGCGAGACGCCAGCCGCCAAGTAGATGGGTTTAGCGCGGGCGATATCCAAGGCCACCGCATTAAACGCCGTCAACATGCCGAGCACGGTGCCGAGCAGCCCGACCATTGGCGCAATCACACCGATATCGAGCAGATACGACGTCTGTTGCTGAATAGCCGATGCTTGGCGGCTCCCTTCGCCTTCGATGATCTCTTTGATCATAGCGGGGTCTGGCTCTTTCACGCGCTCCGTATAATCCAGCGCGGCCAAGGCCACCGCAGAAGCGGGCGATGGTTGATTACGACAATACGTACGCGCTTCTTCCAGTTGATCGCGTTGCAAGAATTTTCGCAGCGAATCAGTGAACTCCAGCGGAATGATCTTGTCGGGTCGCAACACGATAAAGGCATAGATAATCAAGGCCAGTCCGGCGATCGACATCAAACCCAGCACGTACATGATCCAGCCGCCGGTCTGAATAATTTCGCTGATGGTCATGCTCGTGGAAATCGCAGCAGCTCCGGATTCCGATTCGGCGGCGTAGACACCGCCGGCACTGATGACCCCAAAAAACACTGCGCGCAAAACATGAGAGATAAATTTCATATGGCTCCTAACACGGGCACGTTGCCCTAATCCGACCACGGCACGGAGACACCTTGGCTCCGAAACCGTCAGGATTCGATAACAGTGAAAAGGGTATGAGTTGCGCCCGCAAAGGTCAAGTCAGCCCCCCTCACCCCGCGATTGGCTATTGCCCTTCGTCGCGCCGATGGCTAGCCTATGCGCTCGTACCTGTGACAACGCATCAATCATCGACTCGCACGCATTCTTCGCTCATCCGACTCTGGCTTGGGCGACTCGCGCTTGCCTTGTTTGTACCTTTGATGCTTCTGATCCTGATGGAGGGTGCGTTGCGGGTAACTGGGATCGGCTATCCAACCACCTTCCTCGTTCCGGCTCGACATCAGCCGATGGATGCGTGGGCCACCAATCCATTTTTTGGCTATCGTTTTTTTGCCCCGTTGGTTGCGCGCAATCCGGCCCCTCTAATCATCGCTGACGAAAAAGATGAAGAGATGATACGTCTGGCGGTGCTGGGCGAGTCCGCCGCAATGGGCGATCCGATTATTGAGTACAATCTAGCGCGGGCACTGGACAAACTCCTGAATGAGCCAGGTGCATCGCGCCGGTTCGAATGCCTAAATGCGGGCATGACAGCGATATCTTCCCCCGTCATCGTCGAGATTGCGGCCGACCTCGCCCGTCACGATGTCGATGTGTTCGTCATCTATATGGGGAACAACGAAGTGATCGGACCTTTTGGACCGGACACTGTATTTGACGGGCCGCTTTGGCGCCGCATCCCTGCCTCCTGGCGCGTGCGGGTCACGCGGCTGCGACTGGCCGGCCTGCTGCGCGCTTGGCAAGCCCGTGCCCAAGAAGGACAACAGTGGCAGGGAATGGAAGTCTTTTCCACACGCCATCTGGCGTCTGATGACCCACAACTCGAGCGGGTGTATCGCGATTACCAACGCAATCTTGAAGCCATTTTGCGCATCGCCGAGCGGCGGGGCATCAAGGTTGTGCTGTCAACAGTGGCGGTGAACCTGAATGACTTTGCACCGCTGGGCTCGCAGCTCGCCTCAACCCTTTCGAGCCAGGAACGTAACGCGTGGCGTGCAGCGTATGAAACCGGCGTCGAAGCCAGCCAGCGCAATGACTATGTCGACGCCCGCACCGCCTTCGAACGCGCACTCGCCATCGACAGCGGACATGCGGAATTGGTCTACCGCTATGCCCGCACGTTAACCGCACTCGCATCTCATGAAGAAGCTGCAGCCGCCTATCGCCGGGCACGCGACTTGGACACCCAACGCGTGCGCACCGATTCGCGCATCAATCAAATCATTCGCGAGGTCGGCGCAGCGTCAGGCGCCCATGTGCGCGTATTGGATCTAGCCGATCAATGGCACGACGCATCGCATAGCGAGCGGTTTCTCGATCATGTGCACTTCACGATTACGGGCACGCATGAAGCCGCCCATGCAATCGCGGACATGCTTTCCGCATGGTACCCGCGGGCACACGCTTTGGCCGAGCAGGATGTCATTTTAGATCGCCTCTTCTACACACCATGGAGTGCGCGACGTCAGGCCTCTGCCATGTTGCAACGTCGCCAACGACCACCGCTAGCGGGTCAATGGTTGAATGATGAGCACATACGTGATCTGCAGTTCATGCGGGATGAAGCCGTCGCCCAAACCCAGCAGGTCGGCACAACAGCGTGGATCACGCAACGAACCGAGCAGATGGAAGCGTATCCGCATGATAACGACTATGCGATGCAGTGGATCCAAACCTTGATGGTGACGGGACAGTGGGATATTGCGGCTGACTATTTTGACCGATACCTACTCCATACGCTGGAAGGTTTTTCGAGCCGATACGATTTGGGCATACTGGTGTATGCCATGAGCGGTCAACCGGAGCGCTCGGTGGAGCTCCTTACCCGTATGGGACCACCCTTCGGATACTATTTAATGGACGCGGTCATAGCGGTGATCGGCGTTTTGGAAAATATGGGAGAACGGGACACGGCCCGCATGATCGCCGCACAAACGCTGGACGAATGGCCACGTTTTCCCGGGCGCCATCAAATCGAACACTGGCTGGCTCGATGAACGATTCTAAAACAGACAGATCCTCGCGTACCCGCCTTTGGCTGGGTCGACTGGCGTTAGCGCTCTTGATGCCGCTCCTCTTGTTGGGATTTGCTGAAGGTATGCTGCGCCTGATTGGGTATGGTTATCCCACGGACTACTTGCTCGCCGATGAATTACATGGTGAACCGGTTTGGCTGGAGAACTCTTTTTTTACGTATCAGATCTTTTCTCCACCTATGGCCCGAGTACCGGGGCCCATCATCGCAACGCAAACGAAACCGGCCGATCGCATCCGCATCGTGGTGCTGGGCGAATCTGCCGCACAAGGCGATCCACTACCGGATTTTGGTCCGCCCCGCGTATTGGAATACACACTTCGCCATCGATATCCCGACCAGGAGTTCGAGGTCTTCAATGCAGCCATCACGGCGATCAACTCGCATCTGATCCAACGCATGGCACGTGAGCTGCATAAGCTGCAGCCCGACTACGTGATTCTTTACATCGGAAACAATGAAGTGATCGGACCGTTCGGGCCGGGGACCATATTCACCCGCTTTGCACGCACCGATGCGCTGATACGCCTCAGTCAATATGTGGCGCGCTGGCGCGTTGCGCAATGGATTCGCTGGCTCGGCTTTCTGCAATCGGATGAACGTGACGGCGCACTCTTCACGGGCATCACGTTATTTATGGATCATCCCGTACCGCATACCGATCCGCGACTGGCCTCGGTTCGTCGACGGTATCAACACAACATGGAGACCATCATTGATCAGGCCGAGCAGGCCGGTGCAAAGGTCGTCCTCAGCACGGTGGCGGTCAATCGCAGCGCCTGCCCGCCCAGCATCTCCACGCAACGTGAGGACTTGAGTCACTTCGAACAAGTACAATGGCAAGCCTCGTTTGATTCAGGGACAACCGCTGTACGCGCTGGTGACTGGGCAGCCGCTTACGAGGCGTTCTCGGATGCACTCACCATCGATGAAGAATATGCAGAGCTGAATTATTGGCTCGGGTTAACGGCCCAAGCGCTAGACCAAACCGAAACGGCTGATAGATTCTTTCATCAAGCGCTCGACCTTGATGCCTTTCGTTACCGAGCGGATAGCGCCGTAAACAAGATTCTGCGTGATTTGGCCGCCAGATCGTCGAACATCATCCTGGTGGATGCCGATGAGGCGTTCCGTCATCACGCCGACTGGCCGGACGATCAGCTATTCATCGATCACGTACACTTCTCTTTCCGCGGTACTGCACTGCTGGCGCGTTTGTGGGCCGACGCGTTGCCCATCCAGCACGGCACCGAACATGCGTGGCCAACCGAATCTGACTTGCGCGATACGCTGATGTTCACGGAGGTTGCCGAACTGAGTGTAATCAATGAAATGCGCAGTCGCTTTCAGCGAGCTCCATTCGACAGACAGATAGATATTGAAACGCGCATCCAAGCCCTCGCCGCGCGCGCTGCGGTGATCAACGAGAATTTGCGTGCTCACGAACCGCACACATTGCCGTCAACGTTCCGTGCTCGCGTAGAACAGTTTCCGACCGATCTCTATTTTCCCTTACATTGGTCCAACTATTTAATCTCGATGAGCCGTTTCTCCGAGGCATGGCCGGTCGCGCTCGCCATTCATGAGCGTCATCCACATCGGCGTGGTCCCCGTTCCCATCTTGCCCTCATGCTCGCCCATCGCGGCGAATCGGCCGAGTCTGCCGAAATGCTTTTGGGTGATCGCGGACGCCAAGGATACTTTACTGTAATGGGCGCCCGCTTTCTCGCCCGCTCACTGGTTGGCAGCGGCTATCATGAGGAAGCCGTCGCCGGATTGGAGGCGCTGCGCGAAGTTATTCGCCCCGCTGATTTTAGCTGGATCATTGATCAAGAGATCACGCAAGCACGCAGCCTCCGCGACGGACTGCAAACAGCCCGACACCTTGTCGCATCGGGTCGCTGGGCCGATGCGGGTCGCGAGCTCGAGGGAATACTCGACCGGCATCCACGCTCCGGTGACGCAGTCTATCTGCTGGGCGTGGTTGATCGGCAACTGGGCGAACCAGCGCGTGGGTTCCAAACAGCGAGTCATGGTTTGCGCATGATGCGCTTCGCGCGCGCCCATTATCATGCCGGGCTGTGGCAAGCGCGTTCCCGCAATATCGAAGGTGCGCAGGATCTTTTTGATACGGCAACCGCGCTGGCCTTTGATGATCACTGGCTCGTCAACAGCCTTGCCTGGATTTATGCCGCCCACAGCAATCCGCAACTGCGCCAACCTGAACGCGCTGAAAAGCTGATGTCTGACCTACTTGAGCGAACCGGCAACCCATCAGCGACATTACTAGATACCTATGCAGCCGCGCTGGCCGCCAATCAGCGCTTCGAAGAGGCGATCGTATTCGCGACAGAAGCCGCAGAACGAGCGGAACGCGAGGGGCAACAGCAATTGTATTACGACATCACGGCCCGCATGAGACAGTACCGCGCAAGAGAAGCCGCCTATTGGTCAGCGTCGAATCGCCCGCTCAATTATTGGTAGACGGGAAACGCGGGTCAGGGTTCGAGGATGCCTTCCTCAACAAGTTGCGCATCCATTTCAGGAGTCAGCGGGATCGGTAACGGCGGTAAGCCTTGACGAATCACGTCCATCTGATACTCGCGCAAATGTTCTTCCAGCTCCTCTCCCGTTAAGCGAGGCTCCGGCGGCGGCTCCGCTCGGCGCCGCTCCATTTCTTCGCGACGCGCACGGCGACGCTCCTCATAGGACGATTGCCGAGCCGCCACGCGCTCTTGATGCTGTTGCTGTGTAATCGCCTCAATCTGGCCGTCAGCCAATTTGATGATGGCCATCTCACCACCGCGGCGCAACACAGCCTCTTCTTCTTCAAAACTTGCCGAGATCAATTCAATATCACGGTGTGATTCGCCGACACTGAGGAAAAAACTCTCATTCTGGTTGGAAGAATCGATCAAACCGACTCGAATATCGCCATCAGCGATCTCGTAAATGGCGGACAGGCGAATTGTGCGAGCAAACGATTGCTGAGGCGAGGTCACCACAGCCGGGCGTGGGGCAACGGGCTCCGGCGGCGGGACACCGAAAGGCATTCTATCCAAAATAACCTCGTACCGCTCGAACCCCGGTGTTGAGGCAAGAGCTGGCGCGGCTAGCCCAATCAGAAGCAATATGAACAACGCTTTCATACGAACAATCTAATCCTAAACCCTCACCCTGTCACGGGAATTGAGTTTTTCAACGGTAACAAAAACGACCAAACGAGGGGATACTTCGTTGTTCGTTGGGAAATTCTATCTACCCGTGGTTGTCCGGTGATCGGTAGGGCAGTCGCTTACGACCAGCCGTTCTCCAATCCAACCACGCTCTCACATCCCATGCGGCGACCCGCAAGCGGGCACCCTACATTGCCGCGAATGAGCGTCGTGGGATTCCAACTACTTAGCCGTGCCGCCTGATCTGCGGTCAGACGCACGCCAACCGAAGGTGTGCTATGCGATGGGCGAAGGGGGCAAATTCGGCCACGAATTTGAGCGCGGGGACGGGTCAGATGCGGCCTAGCGCTAGGCGCGTGGGGCGGTGCTGGACTCTTGTCCGCGCCGTCCCGCGCAACAACGCGATAGGTCGTAGCTGGCACGGACCTCGCGCGACCGCTTCGGCCACCGCCAATCCAACACAGCAAAAAGCAATCCGCTATAGCGTCAGCAAAAGAACCGCCTCACGGCGGCCCTACAAGCAAGACCTACTACACTACGTCCACGCTGACCCGCGCAACCCCTTCGGCCACCGCCAAAGACGGCGAAAAGGGAGAACTACGGATGACGCGGATAGCGCGGATGAGCGTCGCGTGATTCGGGGGTCTGCAGGATCGCCGCTTGCGGCAGCCCGAACTCGATCCAAAGCGCCGACCACAGAGGGTCGGCCTACACAGAAGCCCGCAACGGGACACGTAAACAAAAGCGGAAACCTACTCGTAAACCTCTCGCCAGCCCAACAACCGGAGCCCCGCAGGGTGCTATGCGGTGGGCGAAGAGGGCAAATTCGGCCACGAATTTGAGCGCGGGGAACGGGTCAGATGCGGCCTAGCGCTAGGCGCGTGGGGCGGTGCTGGACTCTTGTCCGCGCCGTCCCACGGAACAACGCGATAGGTCGTAGCTGGCACGGATCATCGCGCGACCGCTTCGCCCACCGCCGAAGACAGCACCCCGCACCCGCCTTAGCAAAACTCGACGTTGGGTAGAATTCAATTGACTCAAGAACTGTCATCCCTCATAAACCCCACCCAATGCGCGACGTTTGCGCATGCACATTGGCGTTCACCGCCACCCTTTCTTTTCCTTCACGTCCGACAGGCAGAGAGTGAGTACTGTTTATTATCGGGCGGAAAAGAAAAGAGACATGTCAGAGAATACTGTGTTTAACACACTTATCGAACCCTTGCGCCGTGCCGTAGCCGACGCAGGCTACCAACAACCGACCCCCATCCAGGCGGAGGCGATTCCGCCCGTATTGAAGGGCAAGGATTTATTGGGCTGCGCACAAACCGGCACCGGCAAAACCGCCGCCTTCACACTGCCCCTGCTTCAGCGTATGACCGAGCGTCCTGCGCCAACCCGCAAGCGGCAGCCGCGCACGCTGATTCTGGCGCCGACACGCGAGCTGGTAGCCCAGATTGGCGAGCAACTTGACACCTACGGCAAGCACTTGGCGCTGCGCCACATCACAATTTATGGCGGAGTCAGCCAAAATCCGCAGGTGAAAGCAATGCAGCGCGGCGTCGACATTGTCGTCGCCACGCCGGGCCGCCTGATGGACTTGATTCAGCAAGGCTTTGTGCGGCTTGATAGACTGGAATTCTTCGTGCTGGACGAAGCCGATCGCATGCTGGATATGGGCTTCATGCCGGATATCCGCCGTATTGTCGCCCAGCTACCAAAAGAACGGCAGTCGCTGTTTTTCTCCGCCACAATGCCGCCACCGATTGAGGCACTGACCAAAGAGCTGCTCTACAAACCGGCTCGCATTTCAATTGATCCCGAGCAACCGACGGTCGATCGTATTGCGCAGTCGTGCATGTTCGTCGATCGCGAAGACAAAGACGCGCTCTTGTTACAACTGATCTCGGCCGAGGCAATGGACAAGGTGCTGATCTTCACGCGCACCAAGCACGGTGCCGATCGGGTCGTGCGCAAGCTGAGCTCTTCGGGCATTGCCGCCGCCGCAATTCATGGAAACAAATCGCAAGCCGCTCGCACGTCCGCATTGTACGATTTTCGTCGTGGCCGAGTACGCGCACTGATCGCCACTGACCTCGCATCGCGTGGACTGGATGTCGACGGAATCACGCACGTCATCAATTATGACCTGCCCGAAGACGCGGAAACCTATATCCACCGGATTGGCCGCACCGCGCGTGCGGGTAGTATCGGCGATGCCGTATCGTTTTGCAGCGCGCGGGAGCGGGACCAATTGCGCGCCATCGCCAAAATGCTGCGCCAGGACGTACCGGTCAATCTCGAGCACACGTTCCACTCCGATTCAGCGGAAAAGGCCACCGGCGCAGAAGCGCGGCCTTTGCCACGCGGCAACCAACCGATGCGCCGACCATCCGCCTCACGTGGGCCTCGTCGCGCGGGCGGAAACCAGCGTCGATCCGGTCAATCTTCGGGGCGCCGTCGTGCCCGACACGCCGCCGCTTAAGGTTGTCCGGCAGCAAGCGTGATGAGCCGCTAGTGCCCCAGCGAGCCTGCCTCGCTGGAGGACGCGACGCGATATTTAGGGATACGGCTCACATTTCCGATCACGCATAGGAATCTGGTCATCCCGAGCTTGTCGAGGGATCTCATTCCCTACCAACAACCGATCGCGTGATGCCCGGAGAATGAGCCGAAAAGGCCAAAGTAACAGGCAGTGGATCTATGCTGTTGGCGCCGACTTCATTCGGCCTGAGTAGTCCCAACTGAAGATGCTTCGCGGCTCAATCCGCAACGCGACTTCGGTTGAGACGCGGCCCAACAACCACTGAGCCAAATCAGACTGTTCATCACCCAGGTAACGCGCAATGCACCCGCGCAACATGCGCTCGCCGGCTTCGGGCACAATCGTCACATCGGCTAAGCCACGCACACCGCGGTAGGGCGGCTGATCGCCCGCGATCTCAAAGCCACAGCGGTTATTACGTCGACAATGCGCAGCTACCCTGGAATGCGCTTGCACCGCGCACCAAAAACAATCGTCCTGCCACAAAAACCAGAGCGAGGTAACCAAAGGATAGCCCGTAGACGCCACGCACGATAATCGCATTGGGATAACCGTCTCCGTCACAAACGTCTCTATGCGGCTCGAAGACCAAGGTCCTCTACGCCGGATCTGATCAAACACACTCATACTGCGCGCCTCGCTTTCATGTCGAATAGGATACCGCAGTACCCAGCCGCTGACGATGCCAAATACTTTCGAAATCAGTGCAACGACTCGACCTGACACGCGTTTAGATTTAGTATTTCGCCATGAGAAAGTCGGGGATGATATGGTTTGCACTCGGTGTGATATTGGCTGGCAGCGCCATCATAGGTTCCGGCATTTGGATCGAGCGTACGGCTCAAGGCCGCGTTTACTCCGCCGCAGAACTGGTGCCGACACATCAGATCGGCGTTGTGCTCGGTTGCGCCCCCACCCTGCCCGACGGTAGAGAAAATCTATTTTTCACCTACCGGATCCAAGCCGCCGCAGAACTTTTCCACGCGGGTCGCGTCACGCACCTACTCGTCAGTGGCGATAACTCACGACTAGACTATGATGAGCCGAGCGCCATGCGCGACGCCTTGATAGAAAAAGGCGTCCCAACAGAACGCATCACACTCGACTATGCCGGCTTCCGAACGCTCGATTCCGTAGTGCGCGCTCGACGTGTTTTTCAGCAGTATGATTTTGTGGTGGTGTCGCAAGCATTTCACGTCAAACGGGCAATTTTCATCGCGCGTTTTCATGACGCCAATGTAGTCGGATTTGCGGCTCAGGATGTGCCCCGCACAACCGGACTAAAGACCAATCTCAGAGAGCATCTGGCTCGCGTGAAAACCGTGCTGGATGTTACGTTACTGAATCGCCAACCGAAGTTTCTCGGTTCACCCATCGATATTGCAGCAAGTACACACAGGGAGGATCAGCCATGAAAGATAACATCCAACGCGTTAAACTGATTGGTGGCGCCATATTAGCGTTATTGGCCCTCGTCATTATTTTACAAAACACGCAATCCGTGGAGACTCGAATTCTGTTTATCTCCGTGGTCATGCCCCGCGCCGCGTTGCTTTTTGTGACGCTGGTGATTGGCTTTGTGCTAGGCATCCTTGCGTCATGGCGAATCAGCAAAAGAAAGACCTAAGTCGCAGCTAGCCACGTTGAGGCGTAAACGATTCAGGCTCATTGGGGTATGTTATACATAGATTCGGCATCCGGTTCGTTGAACTGAGCGGATGCGCGTCCAACTTTCCGGATGCTTGTCGATGACAGAACAAAGCAAGCGGCTGGATCAAGCCGGGAAAGAGAGGACGACATGCGCTTCCGGAAAATCAAAGACGTTTTGGATTGGACTCGCGCTTTCCACGAGGCACTCGCGGAGAGCTATGACGAGCTTGGTAAAGGGCACGAAAACGAACGCGTCGGGATGCTGCTCGCTTATCTTTCAGCTCACGAACGCACCCTTAGCGAGGCGATCCAGCATTACGAGGAAGATCAGGAACACTCGGTGTTAAATCTTTGGTATGACCCCGATGTGGATCTACCCGAAGATCTGACCGCGCTACGTCGCGAACTGAAAGCTGTCGAGGTCGCCGACGTACTGGCTATGGCGATTCGGTTCGATGACCTAGTAATCGATCTCTATAAAGTCATGCAGGAAAACGCCCCAACGGAAGAAGTGCGCGACCTGTTTGACAATATCGCCCGGCACGAACATCGCGAGAAACTCGCCATGGCCCGTAGCGCTGGAAGGCTAGAGGATCTCTAATACCAGTTTCCAATACTTTTCGGTCTATTCTCCGAGGACGTGACGGAGCACGTCCCTCCGTAATGCTTCTGCAGTAACTGGTTCTGCTTAGCGTGTACCGGAGGGGCAACCTTCCTCCTTTGCCAAGGCTTCGGAGGACAAGCCGTGTTGCCCTGAGAATGTACCGAAAAGATATAGCAACTGGGATAAGTAGACGACATAACCGAGAAGCGCATGGCTGCACCGGTAATAGCTTATAAGCTATTAACAGCCAAGATAATCTGCCGCGCCCACCAAAATAATAGCTTATAAGCTATTACTGAATGGGGCAACTTATAGCGGTGGCAGGGCGGCTTCGATCTGGGCGCGATTTTCTTCCATCCACGGTGGCAGGCATACGCGCTCACCCAAGCTCTCGGCAGGCTCATCAATCGTGAAGCCGGGCTCGTCGGTCGCGATTTCGAACAGGATCCCGCCGGGCTCGCGATAGTAGATCGACTGGAAGTAGCAACGCTCCATCACGGGCGATACCCCCAGCCCGCGCTCCTGCAAGATCGCCTGCCACGCCTTCTGCTGCTCGGCGTCCGGCACGCGAAAGGCAACGTGATGCACCGTTCCGGCGCTGCCCTGGCCGTGTCGCAGCTCCGATTGGTTCAACACATCCACCACCGAAGCATACTCGGCCGTACTCTTGTGTCGGGTGCGATCCGGCGCGGTTTCGTCGGTGGCCGGAAAGCCCATCACCTCGGTGAGCAGCGCCCGCGTACTGTCCGGCTTATAGCTGGCGAGGGTCACACCGTAAAAACCGCGGATGGCAAACTCAACCGGAACCACGCTGTCCGCCCCGACCTCGAACGTGCTAAGACTATCCAGTGGAGCCTCGACCAACTCGAGCGCCAGGCCATCGGGATCCTCGAACGCCAACACGGATTGACCAAATCGATCCTGCGAAGCGGTGGCTGTGATCTTCGCTTCCGCCAATCGCTCCTGCCAGTACGCGAGGGCGCCGACGGGAATCGCAAACTGCGTCACCACCACTTGCGGCGCGCCAACGCGGCCCAGCCGTGCGCCTTCCCACACGAAGAAGGTCATCGCTGATCCGGGGCGGCCGAGAAAGTCACCGTAATAAAGGTGATACGCGCTGGGATCATCAAAGTTGACGGTCACTTTGACCATGCGCATGCCGAGCGTCTGCGTGTAAAACGCGACATTGCGCCTGCCATCCGCCGTGATTGCGGTGACGTGATGTATTCCCGGTAACGTGGCTGTCATGCGAACTCCTTTCAATCCAACTCGATAAACAGTGACCGTCGAGCGGCCGGATGCACGTGTTTTGTGCGGTGTCCCTTTCCAGTCACGTCTTCCATGAGCAGAATTTCTCCGCCCACAAACCTACGTGACTCCCCGTCCGACACCTCCAGCTCGATTTCGCCATCAAGCAACACGATATATTGGCGGGCGGGGGCGTTGTGCCAGTCGTAATCGTAATGCGGCTCGTTCTTACGAAAGATTAACGACTTGACGGGCACGCGCTCCGAAAGGTGACCGATTTGTCCGGCATCGGCCAAATCAACGGTCACATCTTCAAAATGCGTTTCGCCCTCTGAGTCGGCATATACGCGAGTTACTTTCATGAAACATTCCCCTCAATCGGCCGTAGTGTATACATCGATCAACTTGCGACAGACTTCGATTTCGTCGTCATTCACCGCATGAGGCAAACCGGGATAACGCCGCACTTCGACGTCCGCCAGCAGTTGCTTCAGCAACGCTGCCGATTCCTCCACGCGCGCGAACGGGACATGCGGGTCTGGATCGTTGGCGCCAATGAAAATGGGTGTGTGATCGAATGAGCCGGCATCGGCGCGCGTCATCCCTTCCGGCCCGATGTAGCCGCCGGTGAGCGCCATCACCGCGCCGTACCGGCGCGGATTGCGAATGGCATATTCAAGCGAAAGACAGGCGCCTTGCGAAAAACCCAACAGCCCGAGGCGCTCCGCGGGGACACCCTCGTCCAGTACGTGTTGCACGAGCGTGTCAATTTGTTGCAGGGCATTATCCAAATGCGGTTGGTTCTGCTCGATGGGCGCGAGAAACGAATACGGGTACCACGTTCCGCCCGGCGCCTCCGGTGCCAGCGCCGCCAGCGCGGGACGATCCAAGGCATCGTAAACGCCCAGAATGTCGGCTGCCGACGCGCCGCGTCCGTGAATCAGAATCAGTGCCGCTTCGGCCTCGCGGGGTGACGGTCCTTTTGAAGAATAGCTTTTCATGGGCTCACTATAAGGTGCCCTGCGGAATTCGCAAGGTGGCGGGCGGTGTGGCGTGGCGGGCAACATTCGGCTCACCGGGACGGTTCGCCCCACCATCGCGTGATGGGATCGGTAGGGCGAACCCTCCGGGTGAGCCGCAGCCATTGTCGGGCGTGAACTGGTCGCACGGGCCGATCACCCGGATTTGACGAGCGCAAGGCTATCTGGGAA
>SLCI01000084.1 GCA_007125875.1 Kiritimatiellia bacterium
GGCCAGAAAAGCTGTAATAGTGACGAGCATATCAGATGAAACTGCAACTGCGCAAAAACACATGGACTGAAAAACGGGATTCCTTTCGGCTCGAACTGGAGTGCCCGGTGAGTTATCGCACAGTCTCCTCGAAGCTAGGTTTGATCAAAAGGAAATCTAAGCCTGCGAGTGGCTTGATGCTCAAACCTTCCATGAGAGGGTTACGTCTGCTCACCTCGGCGGCTATTCCCACAGGCACACCGGTGCATGTTTCCGTGAACCTGAAGCGACTGGGATACGACCAACGCTTCGAGGTGCACGGCCAAGTCGTTTGGACGGATCAGTCCACGAAAGCTGAAGGATTCGAGCAGGGCGTTGCGCTGGACAAGCGTGGACCCGACACAGCCGGCTGGGAAGAATACATCATGGAGTACCTGCGAAGAAGCGGTCGAGAGTGGCGGGGCATCTAACAGCAGCCCCTTGCACCCTTTTCATTACGCCGGAGTCGACGCCCTAAACAAAGCGACTATAACCTGCTACTTCTTTTCGGAACATTCTCTGGGCAACACGGCCTGTCCGCCGTAGCCTTGGCGGAGGCGGAAGGTTGCCCCTCCAGTGCGCATCAAGAAAAGGCACGTCCTGCAGGGGCATTCCGGAGGGACGAGCTCCGTCTCGTCCGCCAAGAATAGACCGAAAAGTTTTGGAAAACTGTGGTCCGGCCCCGGCCTGAGCCTGAGCCAATCGGCTTCGTTGAGGGCAGGCATCGCTTTCAATGACAAACTCTTCGCAAGATCCGCTCACTTATCGACCAACCGGTGGCGCCACCCAACCCGCAAAAGCACCACCGGTCATGTCGAGCGAAGTCCCGGTCACGCCGCCAGGCGAGTATCGGGACGAAGTCGAGACATCTCCGTCCCAACCAGCAGCCGACAGCACATTACGCACCGCGCCCAGGAACCTGCCAGGACGGCCCCTTTTCGCTCTCGCAGGTCCTTGCTGATCTAGAAAAACCGGTGGTCCCCCAGCGCGAAGAATCCTTGTTTTGTTAGCCATTCCTCTGTTCCACCAGATCGCCCTCTACATACTGGTGTATCATTGAGGAGATCAATGTTTTATAAGGAATGCCTCGTTCCATGGCCTTCTTTTGAATGCCTTTAAGGTCGTGGTCATATAGGCGAATAGTTACACGCCGATCTTTACGGAATGTCTTTCGTGCCATCGCTTTGACCCGTTGAATCTCCTGTCTGGTCGGGGTCAGTAGCTTCATCTTCCCGCGTTCATAGGATTCGAGAATATCTTGTTCTTCTTTGTCGAGTTTCATTTTATTCACCGCCCTCCAAAAAATCTTTTGTTGCCTTTCTGCTCGATATAATGGTCTTCAGAAAGACACCGTCTTTACGTAGTATATGAGGAACCAGATAGATATACCCATCGATGTTGACGAAATAAATGCGTTGTCCCGGGTATTTCGCCTGATTCGGATAGTCGGCAACCTTCCAGTAATCTCCTTCCAGTAGGTGAAAAACAACCTGTTCAAAGGAGATGTTTCGCTCACGTTTCAGTCGGTCGTTTTTGTCTGGATCCCACTCATACCGCATGGAATGAATGTACATCAAACGTGCGTACACTGCCAAAAGGTCGATAGATGATGCGGGCAAACAGGGCCATCTTGCCTGTTTGCAGTGACCCCATGCCATGACTCCGCGACACGACAATAACTTTAATGACCGAAGGCAGAACCTTTATGTTCATTCGTCGCGTTTTCGAAGATCACTCAAGGCCATTATATCACCGAGTGGTGTGCTGTCAGGGGTCCAGGTGAACGCGGATGCGGTAGTAAACAGGGCCGGATTCGACCTGAAAGACTTGGTCCGTATAAACGTTCATCGCCGGATATTGATTGGGCAGATCGGTAGCAATGGGGATAAAGGGACTCGCTAGATTCGTGCTGCCATAAATGCTGTAGGTTCTGCCTGACTGGTCGGTACCCTGCCACTGAATCACCGGTCGGCGCGGACCTTGCGCCGGAATGTGGCCCTCACCAGCAAGAACCGCAGTGGGATCATTCGGATCCAGCCCGGCAACGAACGATTGCCAAACCAACATCTGGTTAGGTCCGCGATTCAGCACCACGCTGTCTTCATAATGTCCCGCCCCGAAGTGCTCTTCGAGCCACGTGCGGGGTACCGGTACAGGAGCCAAAGTGACAACGCTGCTTGGCGAGGTCGGCGTCTGGACTTCGCGCACAATGGAATAATCGCTGAGCCCAATGTCATTGCCAGCCCGCAACCGGTAATAGTAGGTCGTGCTGCCAGCCAAGTTGGTGACGGTCACGGAGCTACCCCCCGTGATTTCGCGACCGGCGTAGCCCGCATGCAGGGAACCGCCAACCCGTGCGGACACATCATCGATGTACACGTTGGCCGTCGTACCGCTGCGCAAGAATTGAAATCGGCCGGTACCCAAATTGCGAAAGTGCAGGACGTTTTTCTCAAAGGCGTTGCCGATCGTACTCGTGACCTCGGCAACACGGCTGGTGAGATCGCCCTGCACCCACTCGATCGCCGTAGTACGACCGACCGCCGTCCAGCGGGTCCAGAAGGTGAGGCTGGAAGGATTGGAGATTTCAGGCGTAATCAATCGATCCGCGTTGGTGTTGATCAGCACACTGTAATCGCCCGTCCGTTGTTGCGCGGAGCTTTGGGTGCAGGACACATGATCCCAGCCGGGCGGCGGGAACGCGCCCTCAAAGCTTTCATCGAAGGCCAGCACCCCGGGCGAGAAATCCGCGCTGGTGGCGACGTCGAGGACATAATGGGTGGCTCCCGCTACCGGCTCCCACGAAAAGTCAAAGGCATCCGCCGTGACATTTCCGGCAACGGAAATAACGGGCGGCGCGGGCGGGGCGTGCGGCGGCAGAGTGGTGACCGATTGATTGGCGGAGTTCGGACTGGTCCCGCCCTCGCCCGCTGCCCGGACGCGATAATAGTAGAGGGTATCAGGCTGCAGACCAGCAACAGGCAGAGATGTAACGTTGCCTACGGAACGATTCTGATAGCCGACAATCGCTGACCCAGCTTCAAGAATGCTGATATCATCAATATAGAGGTGCGCGGCGCTGCCCCGGCGAAACCGGAACCGCCCCTCACCCAATCCCGAAAAAGGCAGTGCGACTTCTTCAAACGCATTGGCCACCGTGCTGACTACCTCGGCAACCACACTGGTTGTATTGCCCTGCACCCACTCGATAATGGTGGTGCGATTGGTTGCTGCCCAACGGGTCCAAAAAGTTAATCCGGCCGGATCCGTCACCAGCGGCGACTCCAGCGCGTGCGCGTTCAGGGTGAAGGCCGCGCTGTACGTTCCGGAGTGGGAGAACGAATCCGACTTCGCTATGCCACCTTCGCCAAGCCAGCCGGTCGCCGGAAAGGCGCCTGCGAAATATTCTGCGACGAGAACACTGCCGAGCGTGTAATCCGTGCCGGTGCCAATATCGATATAGTAGTTGGAGGCCCCATCCGCCGCCGTCCATTGGGCGGTGAATCCGGTCTCGCCAATACCCGTTGCCGGCAGCACCGAAGGTGCGGGGGGAGCGGACGGGAGAGGGGTGCTGAAAGAAGCCGGATCACTGAACGTCCAGCCCTCGCTGTTCTGAGCCCAAGCCCGGAAGGTATAGGTAACACCAGGTTCCAGCCCCGTCAGATCATAGTAGAAATCATCCCCGTCCACCGTGACACCTGCGGTCCAGTCGTCCCACTGCCCGCCGGTACCCCAATCAAAACGGCGCTCGGTAATGGTGGCTCCGCCGTCCGCAGTGATACGTCCGCGCAGCCGGGCACTGGTCGGCGTGATTTGGGAGGCATCCAGCGTGATGACGCTGGGCAGCGAGAGCATGGCCGGCGTGTTCACTTCGTGGGTGGCGGAGTTGGCGCTCGTACCAGCGAGGTTGCGGGCCCGGACACGATAATAATAACGCGTTCCGGGAGTCAGGTCCGTTACAGCAAATGACGTCACGTTGCCTACGCTCAGCCCATTATATCCGCCAACGAAATCGCTAAAGGTTTCAGTGAGGCTGACATCCAGCAGATATTCCGCGGCATTGGCGGAGCTACTCCAATTGGCCCGGAACGAGGTGTTGGTGATGTCTGTTGCCGCCGCGATCTCGGGCGCAACCGGGAGAGGCGGCAGCAGCGTCGTGACGGATTGGTTGGCGGAGTTCGGGCTGGTCCCGCCCTCACCCGCCGCTCGGACGCGATAATAGTAAACGGTGCCGGGCTGCAAGCCACTGATGTGGAACGAAGTCACATTGCCAACAGAGCGATTCCGATAGCCGGGCACCGCGGTCCCGCCCTGCAGAATCTCCAGATCATCGATGTACAGGTGGGCGACATTGCCACGGCGGAACCGAAATCGGCCCTCGCCAAGATCCGTAAAGGTGAGGCCAACTGCTTCGAACTCATCGGCCATAGTGCTAACCACTTCCGCCACCACACTGGTCGTATTGCCCTGCACCCACTCGACAACGGTGGTGCGACCGGGACTCGTCCAACGCGTCCAAAAGGCCAAACCAGTCGGATCCGCCACCACCGGCGAGATCAGTGCATGTGCGTTAGCCGTGAAGGCCGCGCTGTATGATCCGGAACGGGCGAACAAATCCGACTTCGCGACGCCGCCTTCGCCGAGCCAGCCGGCTGCGGGGAACGTCCCCTCAAAATCATCGGATGCCAGGACGGTGCCCGGCACATAGCCTGTGCCCGTGCCGACATCGATATAGTACTGGGTAGCGCCAGCGGAGGGGTTCCAGCGGGCGGTAAAGCTGTTCTGGTCAACATTGATTGCCGAAAGCACTCCCGGAGCGGTCGGCGCAGAGACCGGGGCAGTTGTGGTGAAGAATTCCGTCGCGCTCATGGACCACCCCACGTTGTTCCGCGCCCAAGCACGGAAATTGTACGTCACACCGGGCTCCAGCCCGGTGAGATCCAGATGGAAATGGGTGTCATCGGTCACCACGACAGCGGCAGTGAAATCCGTCCAATTTCCGGCGGTGCCCCACTCGAAGCGGCGCTCGGTGATCGCCGCCCCGCCGTTCTGCGTGATGCGGGCTCGCATGCGGGCACTCGTCGTCGTGATGTTGGTGGCCGCGAGAGGAATGACGGTCGGCGTAGATAGGCTGGCGGTGGTGGTGAGCTGACGCGTACTGGAGTTGCCACTGGTGCCACTGGCGTTGCGGGCGCGGACGCGATAGTAATAGCGCGTGGAAGCAGAGAGGCCGGTCACATTAAAC
>SLCI01000016.1 GCA_007125875.1 Kiritimatiellia bacterium
ATGGTGTCGTGATTGACTTGGGACTGCTGTCCAGCGATGCGCTCGGCCACCATCACGCCTTCTTCCGAGCCTTTATGCGCCAACATCGGTCCACGCACGACATCACCGATCGCATAGATATTCGGGATGTTGGTGGCGCAGAATTCATCGACGTGGATGTAGCCACTTTCATCGATGTATAGATCCACCTCGGTGGCGTTGAGCCCTTCGGTGTGGGGCTTTCTGCCGACGGAGATGATCAGCTTGTCGACGCGCTGCTCGGTTTTACCCTGACCGTTCTCATACTGTAAGACCACGCCCTTTTTGTCCGCTTTGGCACTGTTGACGCGCGTGCCGAGATGAATATCCAAGCCTTGTTTCCGGAATTCTTTCAGGGCCTCTTTAGCTAGTTGAGCGTCTGTCATGGCGAGAAAATCGTCCATCGCCTCCAACACGACCACCTCGGCACCCAGCCGATTCCATACGGAACCCAGCTCAAGCCCAATCACACCGGCACCGATCACCCCCAGCTTTTTGGGGACCTCTTGAAAGTCCAGTGCTCCGGTGGAGTCCACAATGCGCTCTTGGTCGATCTCGATGTTCGGCAGTGTGCGCGGCACAGAGCCCGTCGCCAAAATGATGTTCTTCGCCTTAACCCGCTCTTCTTTGCCCTTATGCGGGGTCACACATACAACCATGCCGGGCTCAAGCCGGCCATGGCCCTGCAGCCACGTGACCTTATTCTTTTTCATCAAGCCGGCGACGCCTTTTGTAAGGGAGGTGACGATCTCGTCTTTTCGCTGAATCATCGCCGGAATATCCAAGGTCACTTTGGCGGTCTTGATTCCGTGCCCGGCATATTTATGCCGAATGCGATGATAGTGTTCCGACGAGTCCAACAAAGCCTTCGATGGGATACAACCGGCATTCAGACACGTACCACCAAGGGCGGGCTTGCCACTTTTGCCAACGTATCCGTCAATGATCGCGGTCGCCAACCCCAACTGCGCCGAGCGAATGGCAGCGACATATCCAGCGGGACCACCGCCTATCACAACAACATCAAATTCTTTCATGGGGGTCATTCCTTTACTTAGAGGTCTAATAATGCGCGGCCCGGATGCTCAAGCTCTTGCTTGATCTCGACCAGGAATTGCACCGCGTCCCGCCCGTCAATTAAACGGTGATCATAGGACAAGGCCAAATACATGACCGGGCGAATGACGACCTGGCCATTTTCGGCAACCGGTCGTTCCTGAATTTTGTGCATGCCCAGAATCGCGCTTTGAGGTGGATTCAAAATCGGCGTGGAGAGCAATGAACCGAAGATACCACCGTTGGTGATACTAAATGTGCCACCGGTGAGGTCTTCCATCGTCAATTTCCCTTCACGGGCACGGCCGGCGAAATCAACAATCTGTTTTTCGATACCAGCATAACTCATGCTGTCGGCATCGCGCAGGATCGGCACAACCAAACCGCGATCGGTGCTCACGGCCACGCCAACATCGTAATAGCCGTGATAAATGATATCGCTACCATCCAGCGTAGCGTTCACAACCGGGAACTTCTTCAATGCGGCCACGGCCGCCTTCACGAAGAATGACATGAAGCCCAATTTGGCGCCGTGCTTTTGTTCGAAGTCTTTCTTCGTCAAGGCGCGCAGGTCCATGATCGGCTGCATGTTGACTTCATTAAATGTTGAGAGGATCGCAGCGGATTGCTGCGCCTCAACCAGGCGCTCGGCGATACGCGCGCGAATGCGCGTCATCGGCACACGCTTCTCCGGCCGTTCGCCGCCCGCCGTTTGAGCGGTAGCTGCTTCCGTCGCACTCGACACGGGCTCAGGCGCGGACGCTTGCGGAGTCGCCTCCGCAGATTTCGATTCTTTGGGCGCTTCGAGATAGCTCAGGACGTCGGCCTTGGTAATCATACCGCCGCGCCCGGTGCCTTCGATGTCGGCCGGATCCAACTCATGCTCGCGCAACATACGTCGCACAGCAGGACTGACCTTGATCTCTGCACGGCCCGGCTTCGCTCCATTTTCAGCCGCCTGTGCCTTGGGCTCAGTCTTCTTGTCAGCCGCCTGATCGGCTTCTTTTTTCGCCGACTTCTGCGGTTCCGATTCGTCTGCTTTGGCCGCGGACTTTTTGGCCCCTTTTGACGCGCCTTTGCCCTCGGCTACCGATGCCAATACTTGCTGCGGCTTAACTGCGTCACCTTCATTGACCTGCACATCGCTTAAAACACCAGCGGAGGGGGCGGAGACTTCCAACACAATCTTGTCGGTCTCGATGTCGGCCACCTTTTCGTCGCGGTCGACCGCATCGCCTTCCTTTTTGTACCACGTGGTCAGCGTGCCTTCTTCAACCGATTCAGGAAAGGTGGGAACTTTGATTTCTGCGGACATGAGTGTTTATCTCCTCGTCAGTTCTAATTTCGGTTCCATCGGATGGAAAACCATAATGGGACAATGTGCTGTCCATTCTAAATTCAATGCAGCGGATACCAGCCGGCGCTGCCGCTCAATGTGGCGCTGATGATGGCCGCCGGAGGGGGCGGCGCTGCGCAGACGACCGGCGTAACTGAGCGACTGATGTGGCAGCATGCAGTCACGAATGTCGTGCTGTACCGCATACCAAGCGCCCTGATTCATCGGCTCTTCCTGCGCCCACACGACTTCATCGGCATTTGGATATTTGGCCATGACCTCTTTCAAGACGTCTTTGGGGAACGGATAAAGCTGCTCAATTCGTACCAGCGCAATATTATCAATCTCCTGTTTACGGCGCTGCTCCAGGATGTCGTAATAGACTTTGCCGCCACACAACACCACTCGTTTAACCTGTTCGGGCTCGATCGAGTCGACCTCATCAATCACCAACTGAAAGGTTCCTTGAGAAAGATCTTTGAGTGCGCTGAATGACAGCTTACGACGCAACATGCTCTTCGGGCTCATAATGATGAGCGGTTTACGGAATGAGCGGATGATTTCGCGACGCAGCATGTGGAACATCTGCGCGGGCGTGGTCGGCGTACACACCTGCATATTTTCTTGCGCACAGAGTTGCAAGAAGCGTTCGAGCCGAGCGGAGGAGTGTTCAGGCCCCTGCCCTTCCCAACCGTGCGGCAACATCAGCACCAAGCCACACAGCTTGCGCCACTTTTGTTCCGACGAGCTTAAGAATTGATCAATCACCACTTGGGCGCCGTTGGTAAAATCGCCGAACTGCGCTTCCCATATAACCAACGTTTCCGGCATGGTCATTGCGTAACCGTACTCAAAGGCGAGCACGGCCTCTTCAGAAAGGATGGTGTCGACGATCGTAAAGAGCGGCTGATTCTCCTTGATGTGGCGTAACGGAACATATGACGCACCGTCCAACTGATTATGCAACACTGCGTGCCGATGGAAGAACGTGCCGCGCCCGCTATCCTGGCCAGCCAAGCGAATCGCATAGTCCTGCTCCAGCAGGCTGGCGTAGGCCAAGGTCTCCGCGCAACCCCAGTCGATCGGTAACGCACCGGACGACATTTTGCGGCGATCATCGATAATTTTTTGCACCCGCGGATGCAGCGAGAAGCCGTCGGGCATCGTCGTTATGCGATGGCCCAACTGCTTGAGGCGATCCACCGGCACCGCGGTCTCCGCCGCGTCCGTCCACTTGGCGCTCAAATATTTCGCCCAATCCGACATAAACGGATACGAGTTTTTGGCCGGAGGAAATGGGGCCACGGAGCGATTATTTTCGAGTGCATCGCGATACTCATCCGCTATTCGTTGGCTTTCCTCTTCATCGACCACCCCCTCTTCGGCGAGCTCCTGCGCATAAATTGTGCGCGTGGTGGGATGGTTACGAATCTTTTCGTACATCATAGGCTGAGTAGCAGACGGTTCGTCGGCTTCGTTATGGCCATGACGCCGTGTACAGATGAGGTCGATGATGACGTCCTTATTAAACTGGGCACGGAAATCCAATGCCAGCTGCATGACATAGGCGCATGCTTCGGGGTCATCGCCGTTCACATGGAAGATCGGCGCTTGGACCACCTTGCCGATGTCGGTGCAGTACAGCGTGGAGCGATAATCCAACGGATTGCTGAGCGTGAAACCAATACGATTGTTGACCACGATATGGACCATACCACCGGGCGAATAAGCCCGCGTTTGCGTCATGTTGAACGTCTCGTACACCACGCCTTGCCCCCAGAAAGCAGCATCACCGTGGATCTGAACGCCAAGCACTTCGTCGCTTCGACCGGATCGACGATCGATCCGGGCCCGCACAGCACCGGCAACCACCGGATTGATGATCTCCAAATGGGAGGGGTTGAACGCCAAGGCGAGGTGAACCGAACCGCGACTTAATTCATAGTCGGCGGAAAATCCTTCATGATACTTCACGTCACCACTCATCGAGTCCGTAACGTCATGGTCGAGCTTGCCCTCAAAGATCGAGAAGAGCGCGTTCGGCATTTTACCCATGATATTGATGAGCATATTGAGGCGTCCGCGATGCGCCATCCCGATCACAAACTCACTGATGCCTTGCGCGGCACCGTGCTGCACAAGCACGTCCATCATCGGGATCAAGGATTCGCCGCCCTCAAGCGAGAATCGTTTCTGCCCAACATACTTAACGTGCAGGTACTGCTCCAACCCTTCCGCCGCGGTCAAGCGACTCAGCAAACGACGTTTGAAATCCTCGTCATAGGACGGACGTCCCAGTGAGCGCTCGAAACGATCCTGTAACCAGCGGCGCTGACCGACGTCGGATATATGGATGTATTCCAGCCCGATCCGACCGGTATAGATTTGCTTAAGTCGCTGCTCAATCTCGGTCAGCGTAAGGTTCGGCGGCGCAATGAAGGTGCCGGTATTAAATACGGTGTTGCGATCCTCGTCGCCTAGTCCTTGAAAGTAGGGATCCAGATCCGGCACCGGCGGATAGGGACGCAGCTTGATCGGGTCCAAATCGGCGCGCAAATGTCCAAACAGGCGATAGGCCCGGATAAGACGCAAAACAGCCGCTTGCTTGGCAGCCCAATTCTCGTGTGATGTTCCTGCTGGTGCACCCGTAGCCGATCGGGCTGGCGTGGAGGTCGAGCGCGCCAGTTCGCGCATGTCGTTCTGAATGCGGGAATGACTCACCTCATTACGACCGTCCCCAGTGGCCTGCAACTCGTCGAAGAAGGCTTGCCATTCGGGCGCAACGCTGGAGCGGCTTCCTAAATAGCGTTCGTACTGCTCCTCCACAAAGGGTGCATTCCCTGCGAACA
>SLCI01000125.1 GCA_007125875.1 Kiritimatiellia bacterium
AAAAGGTGGCGACGTTTATTGGTGCCCATTCATCGGAATCAATTCTGTTCACGCGCGGTACTACAGAGAGCATTAATCTTGTTGCGTACACCTGGGCGAAAGAACATGTCCAGGCTGGTGATGAAATTATTGTCACCGGTATGGAACATCACAGTAATCTGGTGCCATGGCAGCTTTGTGCGGAGCGGACGGGTGCCAAGCTCAAGTTACTGTCGGTTTTTGCCGATGGCACACTTGATCTCTTTGCGCTGCGCGGGATGCTGAGCGAGCGGACTCGCTTGGTTGCCGTCACGCACATGTCGAATGTGCTGGGTACCGTAAATGATGTGCGGGAAATTGCTCGTCTTGCACACGACGCGGGAGCTGCGGTACTGATCGATGCCGCGCAGAGTGTGCCTCATATGCCGGTCAACATGCAGGAATTGGGGGCCGACTTTCTGGTCTTTTCTGGTCACAAGTGCTGCGGTCCGACAGGCGTAGGTATTCTCGCCGTGAAGCCGGATCGCTTTGAGGATATGCCGCCATTCATGGGCGGTGGCGAGATGATTAGTCGGGTGGGGGACCTTGAGTCAACTTGGGCTGAGGTACCGTATAAATTTGAGGCAGGGACCCCCAACATCGCCGATGTAATCGGGCTGGGCGTGGCGTTGGATTATCTGACCGAAGTGGGTATGGAGAACATTCAGGCCTACGAGAAGCAATTGACCGATTATCTGATTCAGGAACTGCGCTCCATCCCTCATTTGCAAATTTTCGGATCTGCGAAAGAGCGGGGAGGGGCTGTCTCGTTTGCCTTGGAAGATGTGCATCCGCATGATCTCTCTCAATACGTGGATCAACAGGGCATCGCGATTCGGGCCGGTCACCTGTGTGCGCAGCCGCTGATGCGGCGACTAGGCGTGCCTGCGGTCAGCCGTGCCAGTGTCTATTTCTACAACACCACCGAGGAAATCGATCGTCTTAAGGAGGCGATCATCAAGGCACAGCAATTCTTCGACCATGGATGATATGGAGCAGCTCTACCAGGAAATCATCCTGGATCACTACAAGCATCCGCGCAACAAGTCCGAAATCCCCAAACAGGACATGCAGGCGGATGAAGAGAATCCTATGTGCGGGGATCGCATCATGCTTGCGGTCGATGTCGAGGGTGATGTCATCCGGCGAATTCGATTTGATGGCAAGGGGTGTGCAATTAGTCAGGCATCAGCTTCCATCATGACCGAACAATTACAGGGGAAAACCATCGCCGAGGCGAGCGCCTTGATCGAAGAATTCGTGGCAATGATGCGTGGAGAAAAGTCTGTCACGCAAAGTGAAAACGAGGAGTGGTTATCACTGAGTGGTGTGCGCAAATTTCCCTTACGCGTCAAATGCGCGACCTTGAGCTGGCGCGGTATGCAAAAGGTGCTCGCCGCTCAGTAGAATCAGCGTGCTTTGAGCAGCAGCCTGTGCAGATTCAGGCTGTCAATTTCACCCAATTCTATAGCAGCGGAGTCATGTGATGAAAGAATCGTCAGCGAAGATTGGAATTATAACCATATCAGATCGAGCCAGTCAGGGCGTCTATGAGGATCTATCCGGGCCCGCTGTCAAAGAGGCTCTCAATGCCTATTTGACGTCAGAGTGGTCGGTCGTAGAGCGTTTGGTTCCGGACGAGCAAGACGAGATTGAGCGCGCGTTGGTCGAGTTGGCCGATAAAGAGGGGTGTTGCCTGATCGTCACAACCGGCGGCACAGGACCGGCTGTACGCGATATCACGCCCGAAGCAACACGGGCCGTTTGTGAAAAAGAGTTACCTGGGTTCGGTGAACTCATGCGGAGCGTATCCTTGCGCTATGTCCCTACAGCTATTCTTTCTCGCCAAACGGCAGGGATTCGGGGACATAGCTTGATTGTTAACTTGCCAGGTAAGCCTAAATCGATCCGCGAATGCCTGGATGCCGTCTTTCCCGCCATACCGTATTGTATTGACCTGATCGAAGGACCATGCCTGGAATGTGACCCTAAAATCATGCCGACATTTAGACCAAAGCCATGAATTCTTTTAATATTTGTCAATAAAAATAATAAAATGCGGTTTGTTGCTGGTTTTCGATCGCGTTATTTTGAGTTTAATTCGTAAACTTATTATATTTGTCGATTTATTTTGACTTTTTTGTTGCCACTTTCCTTTGAGCGTGTACATTTGCTGAGAATTCTTACGGGAGATTGTTATGAGTGCAAGTGACACAGCGATATTAGAGCCAGAAACCATCACAAAGCCGACCCCTAATTTTTCGGTGAAGCCCAATGTTAGCCCAGAGGCGATGGAAGGTGCCCAGGCATTGGTGCGTCGTCTCGAGATGGAAGGTGTGGAGTACATCTGGGGCTTGTCTGGTGGCGCTGCCATTCCAATCTTTGACGCGTTGGTGACCACAAATACCAAAATAAAGCTGGTGTTGGTGCGTCATGAGCAGGGCGCCACGCACATGGCCGATGGCTATGCACGTGTGACCGGCAAACCGGGTGTGGTGTTAGTGACGAGTGGCCCAGGAGCAACCAACACCATCACAGGTATCATGACTGCACATATGGACTCTGTGCCGATGGTGGTCATTACTGGACAGACGATCTCTTCCATGTTGGGCAAAGACGCTTTTCAAGAGGCAGACGTGTTTGGGTTGACGATGCCGGTGGTCAAGCACAGTTACATGATTAAGAACTCGAATGACATTCCGCGCGTGGTCAAAGAGGCCTTTCACATCGCGCGTACAGGTCGTCCGGGACCCGTGCTGATTGATATCCCGAAGGACATGAGTTCCGGTATTTGTACTGCCGAACTCGATCCGCCAATGGATTTGCCAGGCTATAATCCCGAGATCAAAACGGACCTCTCTTCAGTGATGGATATTGCAGAGGCACTCAGCCGCTCGCGCAAGCCTGTGTTGTTGGCGGGGCATGGGGCGTTGATTGCGAATGCGCAACAGGAGCTCCTTAAACTAGCTGAAACTCTGAATGCGCCGGTGACCACTACATTGTTGGGCAAAGGCGCTTTTCCTGAAACGCATCCTTTGAGTTTGGGGATGTTGGGCATGCACGGCACGGCGTACGCGAATAAAGCCATGGTTGAGTGTGATTTGGTGATGTCGATTGGCTCGCGTTACGATGATCGAATCGTGGGGCAGCCTCAGCGGTTCTGCCAGAACGCCACCCGTATTCACATCGATATTGATGTGGCCGAGATCCACAAAATGATTAGTGTGCATCATCATGCAGTTGGTGACGCGCGTGCCATTTTGGCCGAGCTGAATAAACATGTCAGTCGCTTGGATACAGCGGATTGGCAAAAGCACTTAGACGGCTACAAGAAACGTTTCCCGCTCAAGTACAAAAAGCAGGGCGGCCTAAAGATGCAGCATGTCTTGGATGAGCTGGATGATTTGACCAATCATCGCGCCATTATTTCCACTGACGTGGGGCAACATCAGATGTGGGCAGCCCAGTTCTGCTTGTCCGTAGATCCGCATACCTGGCTGAGTTCAGGTGGCGCGGGCACAATGGGATATGGTTTCCCTGCCGCGATGGGGGCGCAATTCGGACGTCCGGATGCGGCGGTTTGGGCGATTGTGGGCGATGGCGGCTTCCAAATGACGATGTGTGAACTAGCCACGGCGTGTGTGCACAAATTGCCGGTCAAGATTCTCGTCTTGAACAATCATTATCTTGGTATGGTGCGCCAGTGGCAGGAGCTCTTCTTTGATGACCGTCAGAGTGGTGTGGATCTGGAAGGTAATCCAGACTTTGCCAAGCTCGCGGATACGTTCCCAGGTGCCAAGGGCTTCAACATCAAGCGGCCCGCAGATGTGCGCAAAGTGTTGAAGAAGGCGATGGAATATAACGATGGGCCTTGCGTGGTGAATGCCGAGTGCGTGAAAGAAGATAATGTGTATCCGATGATTCCTGCAGGCAAAGCCTTGGAGGATATGCTGGTGGACGCGCCGAAGTACAAGCTGGAGAAGCCCACTGGCTCGACGTGATCGTTGCCGCCACACGGACCTGTTTTAAAAGGAAGTTTCATGAACTCGAACGATCTACATACCATTAGTCTTTATGTCTCTAATAAACCGGGCGTGTTGGCCCGCATCGCGCAGGTCTTTGCGCGTCGCGGATTCAACATCGATTCGCTCGTCGTTTCATCCGCGATAGATGGCAATTATTCGCGCATGACGATTTCAGCGAAGGGCAATCCCGAGGGATTGGATCAGATCATTAAGCAAGCAAGCAAGCTGATCGATGTGTTGCATTGTATCGATCACTCGCAAGAGAGTGTGGTCTCCAAAGAAATGGCGCTGATCAAGATTGGTGTGGACTCTGAAGGTCGTCCCGAAGTGCTGCAGCTCGTCGAACATTTTGGCTGTAAAGTCGTCGACTTCACGGAGTCCTCGCTCATTTTGATGGTGACCGGCGATTCAGGAAAATTGGATGCCTTAATCAAAATGCTTGGCCGTTTCCGGGTCATCGAACTCGTGCGTACGGGCAAAGTGATCATGGCGCGTGGCGATGAAGTAACCTGATGCCATTCTCTTGCCTAATTCAGGCCCGGGCTTCGATTTGATCAATGACGAATGACGAAATACCCAAGTCCGAAAGAAGCTCGAGGTCCGAATGATCGAAGGCCGTGATGATGCGCCCACGCGGGCCTACGATTTGGAAGAACGGTCCGCATTGTTCGGGGAGGCGGTCATAGACTTTGCGAAGAAGATGCCCGTTACCCCAGTGACGCGTCGTCTGATTGATCAGTTGGTAGGGGCAGGTACCAGCATCGGGGCCAATTACGGGGAGGCGGATGATGCCGTGTCCAAAAAGGACTTTCGGCACAAAATTTCCATTTGCAAGCGCGAAGCGCGTGAGGCCAAATTCTTTCTAAGGATGCTGGCCCGGGCTGTGCCGGAATTTCAGGATGAAGCGCGGCCCCTTTGGCAAGAGGCGAAAGAACTACATTTGATCTTTGCAAAGATTTATCGGGGGTAACCCGCATGAATTTCGGGCTTCCGGCTTCGTGCTTCTTTCGGACTTGGGTATTTCGTCATTCGAGCTTTAGGCCGTGTCGGCAAAATGCCGACGCGGTCCTCCCGCGCATTAAAGCCATTTCGCGCTTGACCAGATCACCGCATTTGACCACCATGTGCCGGATTTACTAAGACCCTCGTTGCGAAGGATTTTCTATGTTTGGCCGGCTTCTAGGCATGTTTTCAAATGATATCG
>SLCI01000061.1 GCA_007125875.1 Kiritimatiellia bacterium
CAGTGGATGCCCAAGTACGTGCCATCCAGATCAAAGTCCAGGCGTATAATGACACGCGCGGTGAGTCTGCAGTAGATGCGGTCTTGGCGGCGATGGCTTCGGCCGCGTTTGTGAATTCGGCGTTGTCCGATGGTGAAATTCAGGCGTTGGCAGAACAGGCGGGACGTGCGGTCTTGGCCGATTGGGTGGCCCGATATCCGGTGCCTGTGACGGCTCCCACACTCGATTACAACCAGTTTGTTGAGTCTGCGACGTTTACGGGAGTACCCGACATAGCGGCGGAGGCGGCTGCCCGCGCAGCGATTGATGAGCGGGCCACGAATCCTCTATACACCGAGTGGTCGATTTACGTGGCCGCTCGGATTGCGGCAGCCGATGCGTTGGATAGTGCCTATGGTACCGCTGCGCGCGTCATGCGCACCGAGTTGCCGCTCAGCGGTACATTTGCGCCCGGTGCCGGCGATGCGCGTCGCTCGGCAGAACTAACGCAGCCGACAGACTTGGATGCAGCTGGGCTTGAGGGGCGCATCTACCTGCCCGCCAATCATCCCACCAATCCTTTCCGGCATCGGCGTCATCCCGATCATCGCCGTGGCTTCAATGTGGAACGGCATGTGCGATTCGATTTTGACGGTGTTTTGGGGGATCCCTTGGAATCCGCTGGGTATGGCGTGGACAAGATCACGGGCACCTATCGCGAGGAGATTTTTGGCCTCCACAAACCCTTGGGTCCTGAGCCGGAGTCAAATCCGATCGGGCTGAGGACAGAAGGCCGGTTTGAGCTGAACCGAATTAGTTTTATCGACACCCTGAACACTCGTTGAGGCGCACGTTTATGAATCACAAGAAGCATAGTTTCCGAACTGCCCTGGTTATGCTGGCCATGGCGTGGTTAATCGTCCCCGATGCGACACTCGTCTCATCAGCCCATGCGGCGGCCAATGATATGGCGTTTACGGTGAAAATTCGGCCTTGGGGCGAAGCATCCTTTGATTTTTCGCTTCAGAATGATTCGCTCGAAGCGATTACCGGCTTCACGATGGAGATGGATGATACGGATACGCGATTTTCGTTCATCTATCCTAACTCATTGACACGTTCTGCGCGCGTACTCGAGCCAGACTTTCTTCCCGGCACGCAGGGTGTAGTCCGTGAGGTATGGCGGGGGATCGGCGGGACCGCGGTCGCTCAGCTCACAGATAGTGCACGTTTTCCCGACTCTCCCGATACACGTAATATTATAACCGGCTCTTTCGCTGCGCCCCAAAATATTGCGGACAATTATGGTACGCGTATTCATGGGTATCTCGTCCCGCCTGTTTCAGGCAATTATAGGTTTTGGATTGCGAGTGACGATAACAGTCAGCTGCATATTAACTTGTCGGGCGATTCCGAAAACCCCAACGGCCCGTTGACGCTGATCGCTTTTGTGCCCGGCTGGACCCAGCGGAATCAATGGGACAAGTATCCATCGCAACAATCCGGCCTGGTCACGTTGAATGCAGGACAACGCTACTATGTTCGCGTCCTGCACAAGGAGGCGGGCGGCGGAGATCATGTTTCGGTCGGTTGGCGGCGCCCGACAGCGACTGGTTCTTTTGTTACTCAGCGTCCCATGCCCTCAACGAACTTCCGAATCACCAATTCGGATGGCGAAGCGCTCGTGTTTGCAGATCCTTCCAGCGATGGTGGGGAAACAGACATCATGCGTCTGGTTGAAATTGGCGATCTGGAGCGCGGAAATTCAATCTCATTGCAGGCCGCCTTTACCGATATCGCGAACGCGGCCAGCACGTTGTGGAATAACGGCAGTGCTCGTCGGAATGCCAAAATCACCGTCTTTGGCGCCAATGGGGGACGCGGTGAACTCATATTGACCGATACGGATTACAATGACAGCGGCCGCGAGTACACCTTCGAGACTGATAATCGGCCGCGTACCCTTACCGTGTACTCTCAGGTCGCAGGCAACGGATCTTTCGTTTCTAATTTTGTGGTTCGGGTTTTAGGCAAAGATGGTGAGTCGATTGCCGAGGAAATCCATCCTGCTGGCACCGTGAGTATTCCTCACTTATCGGACGGTATGCAGGTTTCAATTCAGGCGATCGATGCGGTCTACTTAGATGGTGATGGCCAGTTTCTGTATGACAGCGGCTCCATCCCGTCGCAGGTGGATGGCGCCAACCCGCCTCGCTCCCGTTATCTCGCGACAGGTCTAACCGTTAATGACTCGCCGCAAACCGGTGACCCGACCGAGTATGCGTTTACGATCCAGCAGGACACCGAAGTGAAGTTGCGCTGGACGCACGAATTCGGTTTGACCGTGCGGCATGATTTTTCTGCCACAGCCAGTCCGGAACAGGATCCGCTTGGAAACCCATGGGCTGGCCCCCTTAGCTCGGATGCGGCGGGCAATCCCTCGCCGGATAGCACGAAAATCCACTGGGTACCGAAAGGCGATGAAGTTATCGCGCAGATTGATGGCCAAGTACTCGATTTCAGTCGAGGTGACCTCGCGATTCGTTATGTGCCGATTGGCTATGTGTCGCAAGGCAGTGCCCGTGGCGTGTTCCGGGAGAATGCGGTTTATACCAACCTTTTCACGGTCGGCCAAAATCCGCCGCAGCGACAGCAAGTCAATTCGTTCGTGATGGATGAGTGGGGAACCATTGAATACATCTGGCAAATTCAGTTTGGTGTGCGAGTCAATGTCGATGATCCTGCTCGTTCCGCCTTGCCGCGTGTATTCCGAGTGAACCCTGTGGATGGTGAAGAGGTTGAGATTGGTAGCTTAGAGGGAACATTCTGGTTCAATCCTGGCGACGAAGTGAAAGTGGCCTCGGCGGCTAATGTTAGTGGGCCGACCTCCTTGGCTTTGTCTGGCTGGATTTCCGGCGACGGATATTACTTCAGCACCAGTGGCTCCATAGATAGCCAGACCGGAGAATTGCTTGATGGCGGTCCAGAAGTGATTGGAAGCGGGCCTGTCGCCCTTTGGGAAGAGAGCTTTATTGATGTCAATGGGCGGCCCTACCGCGGTTTGGCGATCCCGGCTTTGCGCCGACCCGCTAAGGTCATGTGGACCTACGGTAATCAAGTGTATCGGGACACGGTCCGTATCGGCGAACATATGTTCCAGCAACAGGAATCGTTGCTCGAGCAGAATCCGACACTACAGGCCATCGTATTGAATCAGCCGGATCGGATTGAGTTAATCGAAGTCACGGGTGCGGTAACAGAGGTCGCTGAATCGGAAATGGCTGTTTGGGACCCGGTGGCTAGGCGGCTCTATCCGGTGGTGCCAGGACGGTTTCGTGCGATTTGGGAGCAGGACGATGGGACCTCTGTTCAAGTGATCGTTACGACCGAAAAGCCCGCGCAGCCTCATTATCCGCACATTGCCAATACGCCCCCCATACAGTTGACGCCCGACCCGAATGGGACGTTTTTCTTCAAGGATATCGCGTATTCCGAAAACAGTGCCGCAATTAGTGAAGGGAGTTTGTTTACGGCTGAATCCTCCGGTGACACCGTCTTATTATTCTCGGAGATCACGGGGATTGGACGGGGCGAGCCGCGCGAATATTTGCGCGTTCGGATGGTGCGCACGAGGCAGTGGGATGACGATCCCCCTGAATCCGGTACACGTATTATTGGCCAAGCCATTGCCGACGAAGACTTGGATTTAGCTCAGTTGGGCACGGGATATTTGATGTTCGAGTCGGCGCGCTATAATCCGCGTATTTATAATCGGGACATCCTGGACGGATTGGTGGCACGCGATCTTTATGATTTGCCGCTGCTGCGATCAACCTCGGGAGACAAAGTGATTGTGTCTCGTGCTGCATTGCCTGGTCCGATCATTCCTGTAAACCTTCATCCGGGCGCCGGAGCTCAGGACCGTATTGTCATTGTTTGGTATTATGACCCCACGCTGACGGACGAAATTATGTGGCCGCATCGTGCTCGCACCTATTTGCCGCGTTGGCCTACGAATGAAGACGAAGGGCTGGGGCGCATTGTGATCGCCAGTCAGTTCGGTAGCGAGAGCGTAAGTGCCTCTGGTCAAGATCAGCTCGTTGCGCCGGCGGTAACCAATCGGTCACCTGACGGTATGGGCGGCGTGATTACGAATATTTTTCCCGCCATCACAACGTATGATCCGTCGCGAATTCAACAGCCAGCTATCTATGTTCAGAATAACCCCACCTTGCCGGGTTATAATCCGAATGAAGAGCACGCCTTGATGGCTCCCTCGCGTCGTTTTGCACAGGTTGCGCCACGTCCGGTAGCTGCTTATGCGTTGCGCGATAACGATTTGAACTTTTACAATCAGGACTCCTTGGCGGAAGGCAATCAGCCGAGTGATTACACCTCGCATCCTTTCGTGTTGGTGGAATTCTTTGATACGGCGGTCAATGATTTTCGCATGCGTGTGTACGAAATCGTGAAAGAAGACAGTAATTTCCCGAATTATTCGTTTGCAAATCAATCACTCGTCTCCATCGCCGACAACGAACGCGAAGTGCAGGCATCGCCGCAGCTGTTGGTGCAAGAGCCGCATATCCGTATGGAAGCGGGTGAACCTGTGATCCCATTCTACCCATTGGGTGTCGTGATTGGTGCTTCACCGGCACCAGAGACCTTCGGTATCAACATCAAGGATCAATCCACTTATTGGGAAGATCACAAGGGTACGAGCTGGGCGGTCTCTGGCGGTGAAAACGCTTGGTTCACCTTCTCGATCTATTATCCGATGTCGCCGAGTTTCTGGTGGCCACCGGATGAGCCGGGCCGGTTCCGTTTTGATCAGGCCACTCAGACGCGGCGGGCCGCGCTTCCGAACGTCGGCGACAGTGTCGCGTTCATGCCACAGAACATCGGTTTGATTCGAGAACTGGACGCAGGTGACGTAGTAACGTCGGCGGTTGAAACCGCGGCGGAGCCCAACAAGATCCTCTACAAGAGTGATTGGCCCGCGGTCGCGCCCGTTTTGAAAGCTGGCGAGACGCTGACATTCAGTGGCGGCGAGTACGCGCAGGATCGCCCCAATACGCGCGTGATTGATGCCAATGGCAACGAGACGCTCGTGCCCACACCTGGTCTACCGGGCGTGCTCGGTTTCGCTGTGGGTGAGGTTGTATTTGATGCACTGAACCCATTCGGAAGCACGGAGCTATTGAGTGAAAGCTGGACGGTCCGCATGGGGCAGGTGCTGGATGTCCGTAGCGTTGTGTTGCCGATTGG
>SLCI01000163.1 GCA_007125875.1 Kiritimatiellia bacterium
CGCACCCAGGCCAACGCGAGTTATCCCGCGAGCGTCCTTACCAGAACCATTATTGGCAATGGGGCAATCGATAGTTTAGGCTGCGACGATGTCTCAAGAAATGACAGAACAGGAAGCGTGCTGGGAATCATCCACATCGGACCAATGGAAAACGGACTGGTTGGCGCGGGGCGTACGCGTGCACCGTACCGCGATTGTGGATGAAGGTGCCCGGATAGGACAAGGCACGACGGTGTGGCATCACGCGCATATTCGTTCCTCCGCCTGCATCGGTGAAACCTGTGTCATCAGTAAAGGTGTCTATATTGATGCAAAGGTGCGCATCGGCAGTAGCTGTAAGATTGCGAATGGCGTACAGGTGTATCACGGCGTAGTGCTTGGTGATGGCCAAAAGCCGCGCAGGACGATGGTTCCTTGGTGGAGTTTACGGAAGTGGAGCAGACGCACATCGGTGATCGCGTCTCGATTGGGGCGGGATGCGTCATTATGCCGGTGAAGATTGGTCGTGACACAATGATTGCGGCAGGCACGACTGTGACCAAGGACGTGCCCGAAGGCGTGCTTCTGCGCTGTATCCACACCTACGAACAAACGGTGAAGTCGAAGTCTCGGCTCAGCCCAGACAAAGGCTGAGGCGCTCCGCATGCCTTGTAGCCAGTTCGCATGCGAAGCCTTTTACAAAACAAACTAGCCTGTGCTTCCGAAGGGCAGGGGCGGAATGAGAGATGGTAAATGCAAAACACTTCAGTTCAGGCTCGTGACTCAAGGATGATCAAAGTCTTGAAAAAGATCGTCCCGCAATCGATTAAAGACGAGCTCAATAGACATATTGCTGAGCAATGTGCTGCCCTGGACGCGGCTAAGGGGCAACCGCCGCACCCCCCGAAGGACGATGCCGAAATCGCATTGCAACAAGTCCTCTCCATTCTGCGTCATGAATCCGGTCATCCTCCTCCACCTCCGAAGCATCTTCAGCAACGAGTGGTTGGAGGCTACCCGCCAGACTTTATCGAAAGTGGGTTTAAGAGCATCTATCCGAAATTGAATCGCGTGTTGCAGCCGACGGGGAAAGAGCTCAAGAGCTTTCATTCCATTTTGGATTTCGGGTGCGGCTGTGGTCGGGCGACACGGGCCCTGGCGACACTGCTGCCCGAGTCTAAGCTTTATGGCGCCGATATCGATGGAGAAGCGATTGAGTGGGTAAGTCGTCATTACGCGAAGTTTGCGGAATTCGCTGTTGTCCCTCATCTTCCGCCTACCTCCTATGAGGCTCAACAGTTTGATCTGGTGTTTGGCATTAGCGTCTTTACGCACTTGCCAGAGGACATGCAATTTCAGTGGCTAAAGGAACTGAGCAGAATTACGAAACCGCATGGTTACCTAATCCTCACAACCCATGGCGAGCAACATTACAAGGACTTGGACGCCGAAATTGTCGAGATCATGACCCAAAAGGGGTTCTATTACAGTGATTTCGGTTGGAATTATGGAGAAAGCATTTCATTGCCGGATTTTTACCAAACAGCCTTTCATTCCCATGCCTACATTCAAAGAGAGTGGAGTAACTATTTCGAGGTGATCGACGTTCAGGCTTTGGGCATGAATCATCAAGACACCATCCTATTACAGAATCGGCCTGGCAAAACATGAAGTGTCGCTTTGTTTGGCCTGGGTCCCGATGGGGTCACATGGCGACAGTGGTCGGGTTTCGAAAAATCGCTCGACGGTGGAATTGAGCCCCGCGTACAATTCGGCGTCATGCGAAATAGGTCAAAGGTGGGAATTATTCTGTTTGGTGCACTGATCCTCAGTGCCGTGCTGCTTGGCATCTTTGCCTATCATCGCATGCAGCAACAGCAGCACTATATCACTTTGATCGAGGCCGTCGCGGACGAATACGGCGTGGATCCGGCCTTGGTTGCGGCCGTAGTTTGGCGAGAAAGTCGCTTTCGCGCCCATGTGATCGGTGGAGTAGGTGAGTTGGGCCTCATGCAGGTGACGCCTGTGGTAGGGCAGGAATGGGCCTCGCAACACAACCAAGCATCATTCGATCCTGAGCAATTACTGGACCCCGTCACGAACTTGCGGGCCGGTGCGTGGTATTTGGCCCGTGCCATCGATCACTGGTCTGATCGTGAGGACCCGTTGCCTTACGCGCTGGCACAATACAATGCCGGACGTACCCACGCCCTGCGCTGGGCCAGAGAAGACGCTGGCGAGGCCGCGCAGTTTGTCGAAAATGTGACCTATCCGAGTACGCGCGCATACATCCGTGATGTGCTGTTGCGCTATCGCGGCTATGTCGTGGAGCAGCCGAATGAGTGACACCTCCACGCAGCAGCGTATGCGCGAGTTGACGGTCGAACTTCGGCGTCACAACGAGCTCTACTATCAGCAGGCGCAGCCGGAAATCTCGGATCGCGAATACGACGCCTTGCTCGCCGAATTGCAGGAGCTCGAACGAGCGCATCCGGAATGGGCCGCGGATGATTCGCCGACGCGAGAGATCGGTGAAAAACCACTGGCGGCCTTCGAGAATGTACAGCACGCCGTTCCCATGCTCAGCTTGGCGAACACCTATAACAAAGACGAGCTGCGCGCCTTTGATGGCCGCATCCGGAAATGGTTGGGCGAAGCGAAATTTTCCTATGTGCTGGAACCCAAGATCGACGGTGTAGCGGTTACGCTTCGGTACGAGGACGGCCAATTGGTATTGGGCGCGACGCGCGGTGACGGACGTACGGGCGACGACATCACGCGCAACATCCGCACGATTGGCAATATTCCGGATCGGCTGAAAACCGATCAGCCACCGCGTGTACTCGAGGTGCGCGGCGAGGTCTACATGTCGAAAGACGGCTTTGTTGAGTTGAATCGACAACGGCAGGAGGACGGGCTAGCCGTATTTGCTAATCCGCGCAATGCAGCGGCGGGATCGCTGAAGCAACTGGATTCCCGCATCGCAGCCGAACGACCCCTTTTCGCCGTTTGTTATGCAATCGGTGAGGTGGAAGGCGTGCAGTTCGAGACGCATGCGGAATTGTTGAAAGCACTGGAGGCCTTCGGATTGCCGGTCAACCCGCGCGTTTGGACCGTCGGCGATGTCGAGGAGCTGCTCAACGCGTTGGACGAACTGGAATCGCTGCGTCACGAGTTTCCGTTTGAAATGGATGGCGGCGTCGTCAAAGTCAATGAGCGCGCGTGGTACGAGGAATTGGGCTACACCGCCAAGAGTCCGCGCTGGGCCGTAGCTTACAAATATGAGCCGGAACGCGCCGAGACCACCCTGCGCGACATCACGGTGCAGGTCGGACGCACTGGTATCTTAACACCCGTCGCCGAGCTGGAGCCCGTGACCGTTGCTGGCTCAACGATTAGTCGCGCCACGTTGCACAACGAAGATGAAATCCGTCGCAAAGACATTCGCATCGGGGATCGTGTCTGGATTGAGAAGGCGGGCGAAGTGATTCCGGCCGTGGTAGCGGTGAACAAGGAGGCGCGCACCGGCACGGAAAAAATCTTCGAAATGCCGGACGCGTGCCCGGTATGTAAGGGTCCCGTCAGTCGGCGGGAAGGTGAGGTGGCATTGCGCTGCGAGAACCTGCAATGTCCGGCTCAGCTCAAGCAGTGGTTACGCCATTTTGCCTCACGCGGGGCTATGGATATTGAAGGTTTAGGTGAAGTGCTGGTGGATCAATTGGTGGATCGCGAACTGGTATCATCGCCCGCGGATCTGTATTCGTTGACGTTGGAGCAGGTATCCGGGCTCGAGCGGATGGGCGAAAAGTCGGCGCAAAACGTATTGGCGGGAATCGAGGCAAGCAAACAGCGCGATCTATGGCGTCTTGTTGCTGGCTTAGGAATTCGACATGTTGGCGTTCGTTCGGCGCAAGCTTTGGCAGCTCATTTCGGCCAGCTACACGCCTTGCGCGATGCGGATCAGGCTGCGCTCGAAGCGGTGCCTGATATCGGGCCGATTGTTGCGTTCAGTATTAAGTCCTTTTTCGAGTCGGAACCGAATCGGCATTTGCTCGACGAGCTGGAGGCGAAGGGGGTAAATATCACGGCTGATCGTAGCAATCAGCCGTCCGCCGATGGCCCGTTCAGTGGCAAGACCTTCGTGCTGACCGGGACGTTGAGCGGAATGACGCGCGACGAAGCCAGCGAGCGGATCCGTGCCTTGGGGGGTGCGGTAACGTCGAGTGTTTCAAAGAAGACGGATTATGTCGTCGCTGGCGAAAAGGCGGGGTCAAAGCTGGCCAAGGCGGAGAAGCTTGGCGTAATGATCTTAGATGAGGCAGCGTTTGTGAGCTTACTTGAAGAGTCGAAATGAAAGTGGTGCGGACAGGATATTTGTATAGCTTGGTGTTGTTGCAATTCGCTGCACTCGCGTACTTGGTTTTAACCGGCCCGATTTTGGCATCCGATGTGCCGACGTTTTTGGTCCAGCTGTTTGCCATTCTGATCGCTTGGTCCGCGTTATGGCGGATGAGCGGATCCCGTTGGCGGGTCGTATCAGAGCCGCATCCCCGCGCCCGCCTTGTGACGCGCGGAATTTACCGGCGCATTCGGCATCCGATGTATGCCTCCCTGCTGTTGCTGGGGGTGAGTTGGTTGTATAACCGCTATACACACGAGCGGGGCGTGGCGCTGCTTGTGTTGTTTTTCGTGTTGTTGCTCAAAATGCTGTACGAAGAACGGGCCCTACTAAAGCAATTCGGGAAAAATTATGAAGTGTATATGCGCCGAACCAAGCGCTTGATCCCGGTGATCTTCTGAGAGAGTTTTCAGTATGAACGTACATCCCATAATGGTGGGCGCCTTCGCGTCGAATTGTTTCATCGCGCACAATGCGGATCGTGAAGCCTTGATTATTGATCCGGGTGATGACGCGGATGTGATCATTCAGCACATTCGCCGGGAGAAGTTATCGGTCGCAGCCATTCTGATTACGCATGGGCATATTGATCATGTGTCTGGTCTCGCGGAGGTGAGTCGGGCGTTTCCGGTTCCGATTGCCATGCATCCGGTTGATGTGGCGTGGGCCTTCAGCGAATCTAATCAGATGCCACCTTATTATGACGTGCCCGAGGCCCCCGAGAAGATCGAGCGAGAGTTGAGCGAGGGACAAACGTGGACGGATATTGGCTATACCTATCAAGTGCTGGAATTGCCCGGTCATTCACCGGGACACGTGGGTTTCTACTTTCCTGAGCAACACGCGTTGTTCTCGGGGGA
>SLCI01000233.1 GCA_007125875.1 Kiritimatiellia bacterium
AGGCCCCATCCGATTTCTTCCGACTGATGAGGGCTTGGCATTACGCGTTTCGAAATCAGTTCGACTTGCGACGCTGCCAAAACATGGGTGTGCATGCCCAGTCCGCCCGCCAAGTACATCGCGTATACGAATCCTTCCTGCGCATGGCCAAACAACAGGGCCTAACCATCAACGAGCGCGCCGGGGACGATGAACTACTCTGCAAATGTGTATTGGCCGGCTTCGCCGATCAAGTCGCACAACGACGTGACCAGAGCACGCGCAATTGCGTCGTGGTTCATGGCCGCACCGGCCAGCTATCGTCGGAAAGTATCGTGGATGATCCGCTCTTCGTAGCCGCCGCAATTGATGAGATTCAGCGCGGTCAGGACGGCAATGTTGAACTACAATTGGCGACGCGCATTGAAGTCGAATGGCTAGAGGAACTGTTTCCAAGCGCAGTCAAGACCGCGCAACATGCCGTATATGACCCCAAGCTCAAGCGCGTCGTGCAATCGCAACAGATGCGCTATCACGACTTGGTTTTGGAATCTAGTTCCGGTGGCGAACCCGCACCTGAGCTAGCCGCCAAGCTATTGGCCGAGGAAGTGCGACGAGGCAATCTAGGCTTTAATAAATGGGACGATCAAGTCGAGCAATGGATCCTACGGCTGAACAATCTAGCCACATGGTGTCCGGACTGGGAACTGCCAGCCATTGGCGATGAAGAACGGAACTTGTTGTTCGAGCAGCTCTGCCTCGGTTGTGTAACGGCCAAGAAGGTACGGACACGCCCCGTGTGGCCGGTGGTCAAAGGCTTCCTATCCGCACAACAGTTGCAGCTCCTTCAACAACACGCCCCCGAACGGCTAGACATCGGCGGCAAACGGGCTTTTCGGTTGGTTTACACCGCGCCCCCCACCCCGCCATCGCTTTCAGCCCGCATTCAGGAATTATTTGGCGTGAAGTCGTTACCCACCATCGCCGGTGGCCGGATCAAACCGCTCGTCCACCTGCTGGCACCCAACCAGCGTCCGGTTCAGATCACGCAAGATCTGCCTAACTTTTGGCGCGAACATTATCCCGGCATCCGCAAAGAGTTAAAGCGACGCTATCCCAAACACGCCTGGCCCGAAGACCCCGAAGCACCCGGAAAATGACGACTGGTCTCTAGGCCGCGCTTGCAAAGGTATGTCCCGATCACGCCACCCTCGAATTCCTTGGATTCGATAACGAAGCCTGCCCGTTGCAGGAGGCCGTCCATGACCCAGTCATAGGTAGAATGCTCATCGCGGAAGTGGCCTTCCGCATCCTCTTTGAGGAAGTCCCCACCGGCAACTTCTTGGCCGCGTATGAACTGATCGATGTTCTGCAGGGGATCTTGATCAGTCATAATCACATCCCGCAGATAAAGGATCCCCTCCTTCTTCAACATCCTATTCAGACGCTTTAAAGCGATACCCTTCCAAAAGTCGGGCAAATGATGGAAGGCGAAGGTCGATGTGATCGCGTCCACACTCTCCGGCGGAATATCCAGCGTCAGAAATCCGGCATGATGGAAGGTAATGACCAAACCAACGGCCTTCGCTTTCGCATATTCGAGCATGGCAACTGATACATCCACCGCGTGTACCGTGAGCCCACGCCGAGCAGCCTCAACGGCAAACGTTCCTGTCCCGCAACCGACATCCACCAGCACCGAACCCGGGGACAGATCGAGACGATCTAACACGCCATGACTTTCCGCCACCAAATCGCGAAACCGCGCGTGCGTCTCGTCATAGATTTCGACCTCCTGTACAGAGGAGTAGTCGCGGCCCACTTGCCGATATTCATCATATTGCCATGCGTAAGTCTTCATATTCATAGTCGCTCACTTAAACCAGCAGGAGATGCAGACTCCCCATAACGACAGCCAAGATCAAGAATGGGATAGCCGGCTTCGCCAACTCGGGGTGAAGTATCAGAAAGACCAGCAGGGCGAAAGGAATAAAGATGACCGCCAGCGCCCATGGAATGCTCTTCTCGAAGGCGGCAAAGAACGCGAAGGCATGAGCCAGAAAGAGTGATATCCAAGCCGCAATCGCCAGTCCGCTGCGAAAGGTAAAGAGGTCATCGAAGTCTAGCGACAGCGATAGATCCGCCACCTCCCTTTTGATTAGCACCATCGGCAGCAACACACAGAGCCCGACCGCGAATGCAATCGCCAATGCCACGCGTGTATCCCGTGAATTCATTGTCTTCTCAAAGTCCATCTACAGGCTCCAAAGTATAGACAATTTGCGCGGCCTGTCCAATTCACGATCTCCCGCCGGACGCAGAGGTCCGGCCAACAGATCAGTGCATCATTTGCCGCCAAAGATTTAGGGCGGCGGGATACAATTGTTGTGGTCACAATCGGCCAAAGACCGTTAATAGCTTATAAGCTATTGACCATACACCGAGATTCCGGGCGATAGCTTATAAGCTATTAAACCATTCTGGCCTGAATAATCACGTTTCCAGTCATTGGAAACTTTTCAGCCCGTTTTTCCAATCGTTGGAACTTTTTCGGCGTAATTTTCCAATCGTTGGAAAAATTTTGGTCGCTTTTTCCAATCGTTGGAAACTTGTAAGGCCGGCGTTGTGGATTGGATTGCGGAGTAACACGCAGCCACAAAGAACCGCCTCACGGCGGCCCTACAAGCCTTCGCCCGCCCGTAGTGTCATCGCAGTAAGACGATGACTTGACCAGCCACAACAGCAGGCGTTGGGGGGCAAGCCCTCTTCTCAATATAATGCGAAATCGAGGTGCTTTGCCATTAGCACAAAGTGTCGGTCATAAGATAGCACGGGGACATGATGCTGCTTCGCGTTCTGCGCAATGATCAGATCGGGGATGCCCACCCTGTTTATGCCTTTCTTGATGCAAACGCATTGTGACCGTTCTATTTCAAGCCAATCGATCCGAAGGGATAGCTTTGGAATATCTCGAAGCAGACTGACTAACCGGGATTTCTTTCGAACAATCAGCGGTGGCAGGAGTTCTGCCAGGATGAGTTCATTGGTAAATATCATTCCCTCGTCGATCAGCCAATCAACTCGGTCATCATCACCTGCACCACGCAGATACTGTATCCAGACCGAGCTATCGACAAGCACACTCACGCGCGCTTTCTTAACGAGTCCATATCGATATCCAGATCCACCTTGCCCTTGAAAGCCTTGAGCTGCTGCAGGCGGTTCTTCCGGACCAAATCCTGAAGAGCCGTAATGATCGTAGCCGTCTTTGATCGCTGGTGGGAGACTTTCATCGCCTCCTTCAGCAAGTCTTCAGGTAAATCAAGCGTGGTTCTCATGGCTTCCCTCGATATGCATAAACAATCAATATAGTGCATATAAAGTATGCGGCCCCAGCGACCTTGTCAATCGGTCTTCACTCCCCGCGGCGTTACACGCAGCCACGAAGAACCGCCTCACGGAGGCCTTACAAGCCTTGGCTCGCTAGCAGGATTTTCGCCGTGAGGCGATGAATAGCGCATCCGCAACGGCGACCCGCAAGCGGGCGCCCTACAGGAAATACATAAGTCGACCGAAGGAGTGCCACCGCTGATACACGTCAATGAGACGCACCTCGGCCACTCCTATATCCTTGCATAAAACAGTGCAATCGCTAATTTTGCGATTGGTGATCGGGGCATGCTGGCGCGGCCGACGCCGCGGCATACGAAAAGGAGATCGACGCCATGGGCGAGCGGATTGGATTTGTATCGACACGATTTGCGGGCTTGGACGGGGTATCGCTGGAAAGCGCGAAGTGGGCGCAGGTTCTCTGGGATCACGAGCATGTGAGCCATTGGTATGCCGGTCGCCTTGACCGCGCCAGTGACATCAGTAGCTGCGTGCCGGAAGCCTATTTCGGCCATCCCGAAATCCAATGGATCAACGACCGAATCTGGGGGCATAGCCAGCGTGACCCGCTCGTGAGCCAGCGCATACGGGATCTATCGGCCTACCTGAAAGAGAGCCTGTACGAATTTGTGCGCACGTTCGACATCTCCGTACTGATCATTCAGAACGCGGTGACGATTCCAATGAACCTGCCGCTGGGCGTAGCGATTACGGAGTTCATTAACGAAACGCAGATCCCGACGATCGCGCACCATCACGATTTCTACTGGGAACGTCAGCGTTTCATGGTCAATGCGGTGCACGACTATCTAGACTTGGCGTTTCCGCCGCGGCACCCCGCCTTACAACATGCGGTGATCAACTTAGCCGCTCAAGAGGACTTGGCGTGGCGACGCGGTATTTCCTCGGTGTTGATTCCGAACGTGCTGGATTTCGAGCATCCGCCTCCCCCGCCCGACCAGTATTCGGAGGACGTCCGCGCAGAAATTGGGTTGGCGCCGGATGACATTATGATTCTACAACCCACGCGTATTGTTCCCCGCAAGGGCATTGAGCACGCGATCAAGTTGGTCGAGATGTTGGGTGACCCGAAATACAAGCTGGTGATTTCGCATGAAGCGGGCGATGAAGGTTTCGAGTATCACAACATCTTGACCGAGCTGGCTGCGGCGGCGGGTGTGGATATTCGTTTCATCGCGACGCGTATCGGTGAAGTCCGCCAGCTGGATCATGAGGGCAAAAAGATCTACACGCTCTGGGATCTCTATCCCCATGCCAACCTTGTCACCTACCCGAGCCTCTATGAAGGGTTCGGCAACGCGTTTCTGGAAGCCGTCTATTTCCGTGTCCCAGTGCTGATCAATCGCTACGCCATTTTTGCCCGCGACATCGAGCCGAAAGGTTTCAAGATGCCGGTGATGGACGGGTTCCTAACGCGCAATGTGGTGGAAGAGGTGCGCCGGGTGCTGGAAGATACGGCCTATCGCGAGGAGTGCTTGAACCATAATTATGCGATGGCGTTACGCTTCTACAGCTATTCGGTTTTGCGACGCAAAATGCGCACGTTGATCACCAACATCACCGGCCTGCAGGAAATGTAAGTATGCTGAAGTCCGTTTCCAGTCGCATTCTTGAACGCATTGAGGCGCGCCTGCATTACTTGTATGGCGATAGCGCACATGGGTTGGCCAACCGGTTGTTCATGATGATTGGGCGCTATGGCGTGGGCCTCGACGGTTATCGCACCGCCCACGATGAACCGTGGGACGAGCGGGACATCGTGTTGATCACGTATGGCGATATGATACACGCGGAGGGTGAACGGCCGCTGCAGAGCCTGCACCGATTCGTCGAGTCGCGCTTGGGCGA
>SLCI01000057.1 GCA_007125875.1 Kiritimatiellia bacterium
ATTATGGCCAAGAAAAGACCCTTTGTTCATCTGCATTTTCATACTGAGTACAGCCTGCTCGATGGGCTTTGTCAGGTGGAGGCAACAATGGATCGCGCTTTGGAGCTGGGGCAGACCGCTGTGGCGATTTCCGATCACGGCGTGATGTATGGGGCCATTGAGTTCTATAAGCAGGCCAAAGCGAAGGGCGTTAAGCCAATCATTGGCTGCGAAGCCTACCTGGCCTATGGCAGCATGCATGAAAAGCAGCGTGTCGCCGGCCAGAAAGGGCAAACCTTCCATCAACTATTGCTAGCGGAAAATGAGGAAGGCTATCGCAACCTCACGCACTTGGTTACCCGCGCCCATCTGGAAGGTTTTTATTACAAGCCTCGTATTGATCGTGAGTTGCTCGCGCAGCACAGCAAGGGCTTGATCGCAACATCGACCTGCTTCAAAGGTGAAATTCCGCAGCGCATCTTGGCGGGTGACATGGAAGGTGCATTCCAGCTGGCCGGACTGTACGAAGAAATCATGGGCAAGGGGAACTTCTACCTAGAGTTACAGGATCACGGTATCCCCGAACAGCGCACTATTTTGGAGGGACTGATCCAAATTCATCAGCGCACTGGTATCCCGCTGGTTGCAACGAACGATGTGCATTACTTGCGTAAAGAGCATGCGGAAGCGCATGAGGTCATGCTTTGCCTGCAAACGCAGACGGTCATGAGCGATCCCAAGCGCATGCGCTACACGTCGAACGAATTTTACATGAAGAGCGGCGACGAGATGTGGGAGCTCTTTAAGGACTATCCCGAATCGCTGACGAATACCGTCGCGATTGCTGAGCGTTGTAATGTGGAATTCCGTTTGGGGAAGGAGTTACGTTTCCCGCTTTACGATGTGCCGGAAGGAGAGGGTGGCCCGAAAGAGTATTTGGAAGGTCTGATCAAGCAAGGATTGAAGGAACGATACGAAATTGAGGACATCGATCATCCGAAGACGGAACAGGAAGAGGTCATTCGTAAGCGCTATCAGCATGAGCTGGGCGTGATCGAAACGACCGGCTTCATCAATTATTTCCTGGTCGTGTGGGACTTCATCAACTTTGCGAATGAACAGCGTATCCCGGTCGGACCCGGGCGTGGTTCGGGTGCGGGCAGTTTAGTCGCTTATGCCCTTGGCATCACCGGTATTGATCCGCTGCATTACAATCTGATTTTTGAGCGTTTCCTGAATCCGGAACGCGTATCGCCGCCTGACTTCGATATCGACTTCTGCCAGTCCCGCCGCGAAGAGGTAATCGAGTATGTGAAGCGGAAGTATGGTCGCGACACGGTGGCACAAATCATCACGTTCGGCACACTCGGTGCCAAGACGGTATTGCGCGATTTGGGGCGCGCCTTGGAGGTTCCTTTCGCCTACTGCGATCGCCTTGCCAAGATGGTGCCGGAAGATCCCAAGATGACGCTGGAGCTGGCGCTTAAGCAAAATCCGGAATTCAAGCAGGCGACCGAAAATGAAGAGCAAGCCGCCCTCATTATGAAGTATGCCAAGGTGCTGGAAGGCAATCCGCGCAATCCCGGCACACACGCCGCCGGCGTGATCTTAGGCGATGAGCCGCTGATCAATCTCATTCCCCTTTCGCAGGATAAAGATGGCCAGGTCGTGACGCAGTACGAAATGCGCCCGCTCGAGGAGATCGGTCTGCTGAAGTTGGATTTCCTTGGATTGAAAACACTGACGGTGATTCAGGAGGCGGTCGATAACGTCAAGGAGACGAAGGGGATCGAGCTCGACATGATGGATCTGCCGATCGATGACGAGGAAACGTTTGCTTTGTTAAATCGTGGCGACACCGTAGCCGTATTTCAGGTGGAAAGTAAGGGCATGCGCGACTTGTTGCGACGCATCGGTCTGTCGGGCATCGAGGACCTGATTGCGATGATCGCGCTTTATCGGCCGGGTCCGATGAATATGCTGGACGACTTTATCGCGCGCAAGCATGGCAAGGTTCAGATTCAGTATGAACATCCGTTGCTCGAGCCGATCTTGAAAGAAACCTACGGCGTCATGCTCTATCAGGAGCAAGTCCAGTTTGCCGCGAACAAGCTGGCGGGCTTCTCGCTGGGGCAGGGCGATATTCTGCGGCGCGCCATGGGTAAAAAGAAGCCGGAGGAAATGGCCAAACAGCGCAAGGCCTTTGTCGATGGTTGCAAAAACACAAATCAGATCCCAGGCAAGGTAGCGGAGAAGATCTTTGACAACATCGAACGATTCGCCGGTTACGGTTTTAACAAGTCGCACAGTGCAGCCTATGCCATGTTGTCGTTCCAGACAGCCTACTTGAAGGCGCATCATCCGGCCGAATTCATGGCGGCTGTTTGCTCGTGCGACATGAATAACGCCGAAAAGCTCCCCGTATTTATTGCCGAGGCGCAAGAAATGGGCCTGACAATCTATCCGCCCAACGTGAACGAGAGTCATGTGCGCTTCAAGCCTGAGCGGGACGGCATCCGTTTTGGTATGGCTGGGATCAAGAACGTGGGCGTGGCAGCCGTGGAGTCTATGATTCGCGAACGTGAGGCCAATGGCCCCTTTGCCGGTTTGGTCGACTTCTGTGCGCGTATGGGCGGGCAGAACGTGAACAAGAAGGTGGTGGAAAGTTTGGTGAAATGCGGTGCGTTCGATTTCACGAGCATGTCCCGCGCTCGCCTATTTAGCGGGATCGAATTTGCGATTCAGCGGGCAGCCTCTGAACTGAAAGATCAGCAAGCGGGTCAGGCGTCGCTGTTCGAGCTGATGGAGCCGGAAGCGGTGGAGGAAGAGGGGGTGGCCGTGGAGGAGTTACCTGAAGCGGACCCGTGGCCGGACAGCGAAATGTTGGCGGCGGAAAAAGAATTGTTGGGCTTCTATATCTCCGGCCATCCCTTAACCGAACATGAATGGGAAATTGATCGCTTCAGTTTGGCCCATTTTAAGGATTTGGCCGAGTTGGCTCCAGGAAGCATGACCCGGATCGGGGGCCTCGTCACGCAGTTGAATAAGCGATTCACCAAGAAGACGCAGGAACCGTTCGCGATCTTCCAGCTTGAAACCTTGGAAGGTGCGCTGGAGGTTGTCGCTTTTCCTGCCGCGTACCGCGAGTTTGGTCTCTACTTGGAGGAAAACGCTCCAGTTTTCGTTTGTGGCGAGCTGGACCGCAGCGAACAATTAAAAATCAAGGCACAAGAAATATATCCGCTCCGTGAAATCCATCGTCACTTCACGCAGCGGGTAAGTCTGCACCTTTCCACCGCGCACCTTAATGACAAGTTGATTAGCGAGATCAAACAGGTGCTGAAAAAGCATCCGGGGGACATCCCGTTGACCCTGTGTTTGATCTACCCGGATGGCCGTAAAGTGTTTGTCTCCACTGACCGATTGTATCGCGTGGATCCCGGACCTCTATTGATCGAGCAATTGGAGGCCGTGCTTGGCGAAGAAATGGTTTATTTGGATGTGCTACAAAATCCGTGCAAGCGTGCGCCGAGTCGAAATGGGCGTAATGGTGGTCGCTGGGGTGGGCGACAACGACAAGCCGCGGCGACAGCTTAGCGCATCCAGAGCAATTCCGTAGCCGCCGTCGTTAGACGGTGGATAGATTTACCCAGCGCACAGAAATCCACGTCCTAACCCGCCATAGGCGAGCAGGCAGAACGCGGCAGGTCTGTCCACTTGTAGCTGCCGCCGTTAGGCGGTGGCATTCGTCCCCGCCAGTCCACGCCCTAACGAGCGCGGCTACTTTAGTTAAAACTGCTCTAGCGTCGCAGCACGGGGGCATCCAGAGAGCGACGTTCACGTCGCGGAGCGGGACGGGTTGAATCCTGAGACGATGTGTCAGGCTCAGCATCAAGCGCAGACTGTTGCGCGTTTTCTTGAGCGCGCTCTTGCTGTCGTTGACGACGCTCTCGCTCCCTTGCCTGTTGGCGTTCTTCTTCAATCTCGGCCATTTCAATCAGGACTTCGATATCGTTCTCCAAGCGAATAACTTGGCGACGGAGTCGTTCATAGTCTTGTCGCATTTCGAGATATAACGATCGATAATGCTGCGCGTCGCGAGCGGATGCGGATCCGACCTGCAGCCAGGCATCCGCTGCTCGGCCCGTTTGCTGTTCGATCAAGCGAATCTCTCGTTCGCAATGGTCTATGCGGAAGTTGAAATAATCATCCTCCCATGCCGCTGCAGCGCGTGAAAGCAATCGATAGGTGTCCAGCGCCAATTGATAGGCCTCAATGGCTTGGGCCCATTCGCGTCGATCCCGCGCGTGGTCGCCGCGTCGCAATAGCTGATATGCTTCAGCTCGATCAAAAGAGACCGGTGCAACCTCCTCGGCGTAGAGTGGAGCAGTCAAGCATAAGACAAGAATCAGACAAGGTAAGCGCTTCATGGAGGCAAAGCATAGCGGGCGATTTGTTGGTGCGCAAGCAATCCTTGGCAGCACTTAGTGAACCATCATGGCAGGGATATCGGTATGCGTGAGCACATAGGTTGTTGTGCTGCCTAGTACCCACTGTCGGATGCGTCCGTGACCATAGGCACCCATGACGATCAGGTCGGCACCTTGTTCCTCGGCATTCGTGATAATGGATTCCGCCGCATGATCGTCTTCACTGACCAGGCTGATCGCTTGACATTCATGAGCTTCTGCCAAATCCATCGCCTCGCGCGATGCCTCCTCTGCTTGTGCTGCCTCTTTCCCTTCGGCCACTGCCAAGATGATCAGCTCAACCTCTAATGCTTTGGCCAGCTCGATGGCTTGATGCAAAGCCTTACTGGAATAATTACTTCCGTCATAGGCGGCCAGCAGCTTGGAGATCGGCTTGAACTGTGTCGGTACAACCATGCACGGCTTGATCGATTGCCGCACAACCCGTTCCGCGGTGGAGCCGAGCGCGTTGCCGATCAGATCTGCGTGAATGCCGCGTTGGCCCAAAATGATCAACTCGGCATGGGTTTCTTCTTCGAGCAGCACGCGCGATGGATGGCCCATGCGGATTGTCCCTTCGCCATTGATACCGGCCGCTTGGCAACGCTCATCAAAGGCATCTACGATAGTATTTCCCTTTTGCTCAAGCACGTCGCGAAATTGTTGCAGTTGGCTGCCGTAGGGTTGGGCACCGATCCAGCCGGAAATATCTGCCATCAACGGCCCCTCCAACATGCGTGAGTCGAGGACATGGATGCCGGTAAGTTTAGCTTTTAGCTTTTGGGCCAGCGAAATGCCATACTCGCAGGCGGCGTGGCTGTTTTGCGAGCCATCGGTGCAGACTTGAATACGCTTTATCATCAGCCACTCCTTCGTGGTTGGGATGAATCTGAGCTTCTGCTAATAAAATACCCATTCTGTTGTCAGCTGTGAACCTCTTTCCTTTGTGGGCATGGTAACAACTATCGACTGTACAGGCGGTTTAGCTTTGTGCCATTTTCTAGGGAGCATTTTTGAAGGAGCATACTATGTCGGATGAACAGGTGCCGGTTTCAGTCATCACCGGTGGAGCAGGATTCTTGGGATCGCATCTAGCGGATTATTTGTTGGCTAAAGGCCATCAAGTGGTGGCGTTGGATAACTTAATCACTGGTAACGTTGCGAATATTGAGCATTTGGCGGGCAATAAGCGATTTAAGTTCATCGAGCATGATGTGACCGAATACATCTACTTGCCCGGGAAGGTGGACTATATTTTTCACTTTGCTTCACCCGCCAGTCCGATTGATTACCTCGAGTTGCCTATTCAAACCCTTAAGGTCGGTGCGCTGGGGACACACAAGACGTTGGGTTTGGCACGTGCGAAGAAGGCTCGTTTCTTTTTGGCCTCGACCTCGGAAGTGTACGGCGATCCGCTGGAACATCCGCAATCGGAAACCTACTGGGGTAACGTAAATCCGATTGGCCCTCGTGGCGTGTATGACGAAGCGAAGCGGTTCGCAGAGGCGATGACCATGGCCTATCATCGCTATCACGGCGTTGAGACGCGAATCATTCGTATTTTCAATACCTACGGACCGCGGATGCGCCCGAACGATGGCCGCGTTGTACCGACGTTTATCGTTCAAGCGCTCAAAGGCGAGCCCATCACGGTGTTTGGCGAAGGCCAGCAAACACGCAGCTTTTGCTATGTGGCCGATCTGATAGAGGGCATTTACCGCTTGATGATGAGCGATTGCGCGGACCCCGTGAATATCGGTAACCCGCGTGAAATGAGCGTATTACAGTTTGCCGAGGAGATTATCCGACTTTGCAACAGCTCATCGGAAATCGTCTATAAACCCCTGCCGGAAGATGATCCTAAAATTCGGCAGCCGAACATTAGCAAGGCACGAGAAACCCTCGACTGGGAGCCGACGATGGCACTTGAACCGGGCCTGGAGAAGACCATTGCCTATTTCCGTCAGTTGATCGAAAAAAACGCGATTTAGACTTTTGCGAACGGCCTAAGGTGGTTAGACTGAACGCCAGAACGTAGGTGGTGTGAGTATGATTCTCAAATATAATAAATCCGATGGCACAGCCGTTGCCCTTGCCCTCCAGGATAAGCCGGTGACCATTGGTCGTAGCCCTAAAGCGGATATCGTATTGGAAGATGAGCGCGCCTCGCGATTGCATTGTGGTATTCGATTGATTGACGATGAATATCATATCAAAGACCTTGCCTCGAAAAACGGCACGTATCTTAACGATTCCCGGATTGAGGCGGAAGTGATCAAGGTGGGCGATAAGATTCGAGTTGGCGGCACCGTTATCACGGTGGAAAAGGAAGGCTCGCAAGGCACTACGACCGCATTGAACGACGTGCAAGAGGCAATGAAGGGCGGTAAGGGCTACGATACGATTCTGAAAGAAATCGTAAAAGGCTCCTAAGAGCGTTCGTTATGCCGTCCAAAAGTGGTTTTCTCGATAAGTTGATCGCGCGCTTGGATCGCCTTGATCCCGACAGCTTGCAGACGCACTTTTTGCATCTCGCAGGCGAAAAGGGATTACTGGAAACCATCTTCCACTCCATTCAAGAGGGAATCGTGGTGCTGGATGGTCGGAGCCGTATCGTCTATGCCAATCGTGCGACGGAGAAATTACTGGGCCTAAACATCGATCAAGCACAAGGCCAAGCTATCGGTCGATATTTGCGCGAAGTGGAATGGGACCTCGTCTTGGATCTAGACGAAAAAGAATGGTCCCGCCTAATGAGTCGCGAGATCGAAATATCCTATCCCGAGCATCGCTTCCTCGATTTTTATGTCGTGCCCTTGAGCTTAGTGAATCGCTCGGAAAAAGGCGCCGTTGTCATTTTGCGAGACGTCACCCGTGAGCGCGAAAACCAAGCCAGCACGGTGGAGTCCGAGAAGTTGCAGGCACTCACGCTGCTCGCGGCCGGGGTGGCCCACGAAATCGGGAATCCGCTCAATTCATTGAATATTCATCTGCAATTGATGCAGCGCGAACTCCGTAACGTGCCGTCAACCGAGCGGGAAAATATGACCGAGCTCGTTGATGTGGCGATTCAGGAGGTCACTCGGTTGGATCAGATCATTCATCAATTTCTGCGGGCCGTGCGCCCAACGCAACCACAATTGGAGGCATGCGATATTCACGTGCTCATCCAAGAAACGGTCAAAATTCTGAATCAGGAAATCAAGAATCGGGGGATCCTGATCGAGACCGAATTTGAAGATAACACCCCCGAACTATCCGTTGACCGTGGCCAAATCAAACAGGCGCTTTTCAATGTCATCAAAAACGCCATGGAAGCGATGAGCGAGGGCGGGCTACTGAAAATCCAGACCTACAGCGAAGGCCGTTTTGTGGCTGTAGCGATTCAGGATAATGGATCGGGTATTATGCCTGACGAATTGGGCAGCATCTTTGAAGCCTATCAAACGACCAAAACAGAAGGAAACGGATTGGGGCTGATGATTGTGCAGCGTATTATTCGAGAGCACGGCGGACAGATCGAAGTTGATAGCCGACCAGGCGAGGGCACGACGTTCATTCTATATTTGCCGCACGAAACACCGCGAATGCGTTTACTGAAAGCGCATCGTACCGAAGAGCAGGCTATAAAGTAGAGGCCATGAGCAAGAAGGCGAAAATTCTGATTGTTGACGACGAGAAAAGCACGCGTGATGGCTTGGCACGGGCGCTGCAACGTCAATATGACGTGCACGTGGCCGGTGACGGCATGGCAGCGCTGGAGTTGCTCGATCAGCAACCGGTTGATGTTGTCTTGAGCGATTTGCGGATGCCTGGGATGGACGGCTTAACCCTGATTCAGCGGATTTTAGCCAAGACTCCGCAACCTGCCTGTATCCTGTTGACTGCATACGGCAGCATCGACACCGCCGTCGAGGCGATCAAGCGCGGCGCCACCGATTTCCTTACGAAACCCGTGAATTTGGATGAACTGGACATGCGTATTCAGGGCGCGTTACGCGCCCGCACAATGGAAAAGGAAAATCGGGAGCTGCGCCAGCAACTCGATAGCCGTTTCGGCCTTGAAAGTCTGATCGGTCAATCGCCCGGTCTGGAGGAGGTGCTGGATACGATTCGGCAAGTTGCGCCCTCGCGGGCAAACGTAATGATTCAAGGTGAGACGGGCACCGGCAAAGAATTAGTCGCGCGCGCTATTCATCGTCTCAGCCCGCGGGCCAAAGCGCCCTTGATTACGGTGCACTGCGCCGCATTGCCGACAAACTTGTTGGAGAGCGAGTTGTTTGGGCACGAAAAGGGCGCCTTCACCGGAGCCACAGAACGTCGTCAGGGCCGTTTTGAGTTAGCTGATGGCGGTAGCATCTTTTTGGATGAGATTGGCGAGATTGATACCACCGTGCAGGTGAAGATTCTGCGCGTATTGGAAGAGCGCGCCTTCGAGCGAGTGGGGGGACACGATACACTCGAGGTGGACGTGCGATTGATTGCGGCCACGAATAAAGATCTTGAGGCGATGGTCAAAGAGGGCACTTTCCGCGAAGATCTATTTTATCGGCTGAATGTGGTGACGATTGCGTTGCCTCCCTTGCGCGAGCGGCGCGAGGATATTCCCTTGTTGATGCAGAAGTTTCTCGATGAGTTCAATCAAGAAAATAGCAAGTCGATCGAAGGCTTTACGTCGGATTGTCAGCAAGCGTTGATCAGCTATGACTGGCCCGGAAACATCCGCGAGCTGCGCAACGTTGTCGAGCGCATGGTCGTGTTGGCGCGACAGGAGCGTTTAACGGTGCGCGACCTGCCCGCACACATGCGTAAGGGCGCGGACGAACCTGCGCCGGTCGCGGTCATGCCGAATATGTCGTTGGACGAAGTGGAAAAGAATATGATTCTGCGGGCGTTGGAAGCCCATCAGGGTAATCGTACCAAGGCCGCTGAACAGCTTGGTATCAGTCGTCGCACCCTGCATCGTAAGCTAAACGAGTATGGACTGCGTGCCGATGAGTGATGCCAGCTGCGAATTCTCTTCGTCACATTCTCTGGGCAACACGGAGGTTGCCCCTCCAGTGGGCATTAAAAGTGACTAGATCCTGCAGGTGCATCCCGGAGGGACGCGCTCCGTCGCGTCCGCCGAGAATGGACCGAAATGTCTTGGAAACTGGAGTAAGGGGCGCGCCTCAAAATATCCTGTAGCCGTGGCTTCGCTGTAGGCGCGGACGATGACCGCGCATTTGAAGGGCCGCGCTCACCGCGCGCGGCTACAGTTTTCCTAATCTGCGCCAAGGCATTGCCTGATGCTGGTCGCCAAATTATCAATGAAGTTCTGTATGCTGAACGTTTCGGCCTGTCGCCGAATGCGGGCCGGATCCCACTTCGTTGCCGCGCAACGATTAATCGCGTCACTCAAGGAGTCGACCGTTTGTTCCGGGAAGAAAATGGCGGTTTCTTGATCGATTAGCGTTTCTGTTGCGCCGCCCTGCGCATACGCCACAACAGGTTTGCCGCAGGCTTGTGCCTCTACCGGTACAATCCCAAAATCCTCCTCACCGGGGAAGATTAACATCCGGCAACGCTGATACAGTGCGAGGATTTCATCGTCTGTTTTCCAGCCCAGAAAAGTCACACTGGGCCCCGCAGCTTGTTTTAGTTGCTCGTACTCGGTGCCAGTACCAACCACAACAAGAGGATAGCCGGATTGCGTATAGGCGCTCACGGCCAAATCAACGCGCTTGTAAGGGACAAGGGCGGATACGATCAGGTCGTAGCCGTCATGTCCCGACTCGCCAGGGTGACAGCGCTCGGTATCGACCGGCGGATACACGACATCCGCATTGCGCGCATAATACTTTTCGATCCGGCGCCGGACGTGATGACTGATCGCCACAAATCGATCCACCTCCTGCGCACGTGCGTAATCCCATCGGCGCAGGTAATGCAACAAGGGTTTCAGCACTGCTTTTTTAAGTGGATTCCGGCCAAAATATTCGTCGTAGAATGTCCAAGCGTAGCGCATGGGCGTAAAGCAATAGCACAAGTGGCGTGCACCGGATGGGCGGGGCAATCCCTTGGCGACGCAATGGCTGGTGCTGATCAATAAGTCGGCAGGTTCCGGTGTGAAACGCGCAATGGCCCAAGGATGAAACGGCAGGAAGTAGCGATACGTTCGATATATGTTCGGAATGCGCTGCATCGGTGACGTGCGAATCGTGTGCCGATTAATGCGCTCGCTGACGCTGTCCGGATTGTGCAGCAGCGTGTACAGCACGGCCTCCGGAAATCCGTCGCATAACAATTCCAAGACCCGTTCGCCGCCCCGCATGCCGGTTAACCAGTCATGCGACAGCGCAACGCGTAGATTTTGCCAGTCCGAGGGAAACTCATTCATTGCAATACCGTCGCCCGTTCTGCGTCCAACGCCTCAATCTCCAGTGCTGCCTCTTCCCAAATGCGCGTGGACTCCTCGATTTGTGCCGGCAAATAACTCAAGCGCTGATTGATTTCAGCAAACGAAAGCGAGCGATCCCCCGCATCCATGTTCTCTACCAAATCGGCTTGTTCCGCTTCGAGCCGCTCAATCCGGGCCTCGGCCTCGCGCATACATTTCTCGAGTTTGCGCCGCCGCGCGCTGGTTTCACGAATATATTCGGCCCGCGCCCGTTTTTGCTCTTTCCGTGATGGCTGCGGTTGATCGACATCCTGCGTGCGGGGAGCTACCGACGTTTCCGTTGCCCCCGAACTCTTCTCTTTGTAATACGCGTAATCACCGGGATATCGCGTAATGCCGGGTGGCGTCATAGCAATGATGTTGGTCGCCACACGTTCCACGAATTCGACATCATGGCTGACGAAATAGAGCGTGCCTTCGTATGACATCAACGCGTCTTCTAATGCTTCACGAGCATGGATATCCAAGTGGGTCGTCGGCTCATCCAAAATCAGGAAGTTCGGCGGTTTGATGAGCAGGCGCGCAAAAGCCAGTCGAATCTTCTCGCCACCGCTGAGCACGCCAACAGACTTCTCAATTGCGTCGCCTGAAAAACCGAACCCACCCAACAAGGTGCGAATCTGCTGTTCATGAATGTCTGATGCCGTGGCCTTGATAATTTGGAAGGCGGTCTGCTCGGCGGGCATGGACTCTGCAAAGTCCTGGGTTTGATAGCCGGGCACGACCTTATGACCGACCACGCGGCGCCCTTCACTCAGTGATAGGCTGCCTGCCAACATTCTGAGTAGCGTTGTTTTCCCCAGCCCATTTAAGCCAACGAGCGCGGTCTTCTCGCCGCGCTGAACGGACATGTTTACACCGCGCAGGACCCAGTTGTCGCCATCATAGGTCAGGCCCGCATTTTCCAGTCGCATCACCTCTGTGCCGCAATGCGGCGGGGCAGCGATACGAATTCGGCCTCGCGTCATCAGTTCGTCCGGCAGCTCAACGGACTCCATCTTTTCGAGCATCTTGATGCGACTTTGGACCTGTGTTGCTTTGGTGTTTTTGGCGCGGAAACGCTCGATGAATCGCTCCACTTGCTTTCGCTTCTGATCCTGATTCTTCTTTTGAGCCAGCATCTGCTCGTGGCGCAGCACACGGGTCTGCATGTACATGTCGTAGGAACCACTATACGCCGTACAGCGGCCTGCATTGATCTCGAGGGTATCCGTCGTTAGCGTGTTGAGTAGATAACGATCATGCGAAATCAACACCAGCGTTCCCTGAAAAGAGCGGAGAAAGCGTTGCAGCCATTCCACTGCAGGCAGGTCGAGGTAGTTGGAGGGTTCGTCCAGCAGTAACAGATCGGGGTCACCAATCAGGACACGGGCAAGCTCCGCACGCATCTGCCAGCCTCCGCTGAACGCGCTCAAGGGGCGCTCGAGCGCATCAGCCGCGAATCCCAAACCACCCAATGCCGCATCGGCCTGAGCGCGAAGCGTATAGCCGCCGAGCTCCTCGAATCGTGTTTGAACATGGCCTAGCTCGCGCAGCCAGCGATCGCGATCTTGATGATCAGGTTGCTCTTGTAAGTCGTGTTCCAGTGTATGGAGCCGCTCTTCGAGTGTGCGCAATTCCGGGATAGCATCTGCAACATACTCGGCTACAGGCGTTTGGACGTCTTGATTGTTCAGTACCTGTCTGAGATAACCCATCCGAAGGCCCGATTGTATAATCACCTCGCCTTTGTCCGGTGTGCTGGCTCCGGTAATGAGATTGAAGAGCGTGGATTTGCCGGCACCATTCGGCCCAACAACACCGATCCGGTTGCCGGGCAAAATCCGGAGATCGGCTTCCTGCAAGACATCTTGGGGACCGTAATGTTTAGACACCGCTTTGAACTCAATCATGGCGCGGAGGATAGCGACTTGCACGCCGAGTGCCAAGTTTACTTGCAGATCCGGTGCCGTACGAAAGGTTGCATTTCATTCTTTGTTCGGTAGTCTGCACGCCATGAAAAATAAACGGATTGAGCCACAACGATTTGGGTGGCGGGAGGCATCGCTACTGGCGATTCAGCCAGCCGGTTGGTTACGGGATAGTCTCAAGCGTCAGCGGAAAGGGTTAACTGGGCATCTCGCTGTAGCGGGCTATCCGTTTGACACAAAAGGCTGGCTACATGAAGAAATCCCGCTCGGGCCCCGAGGCGGAGTGGGGTGGTGGCCATTTGAGCAATATGCGTATTGGATTGATGGGCAAATACGATGTGGTTTGCTGTTAGGAGACGGATCGTTAAAGAAGCGGGCACGCCGACAGCTTGATCACGTCTTGAGCCATCCTGACAAAGACGGTTATCTCGGGCCACAAGCTCTCAAAGCGCTTCAAGGTGGTCGCCCGTCCGAGCGCTGGCCGCATGCGGTCCTGTTTCGCGCAATTATGGCGGATTACGATGAACGTCCTTCCAAGACCACGCTAAATCGGCTCGTGAAGCACTATCTGTCGGAGACCGCGCCACATGATCAAACACGCAATGTCTGCAATGTGGAAATTATGGCTTGGCTCTACGAGCGCACCGGCGATGAGCGCTTGCGCGATCTGGCATTGAAATCCTATCGCAGCTATCAACGCAAAGCGGGCCGGAGTAATGCCACGATCACAAAAATGCTTAGCGACGAGCGGGCAGGGGATCACGGTCCAACCTACATGGAATTATTCAAATTGGGCGCGGTCTTGTATCGTATTACGGGCAATCGCCGCTATCTGCGCGCGTCATGCAATGCGCAGCGTAAGCTGGAGCGTGACCACGTGCTGGCGGACGGCGTGCCCAGCGCGACCGAGCACATGCGTGGGATTTACAGCGAGGCGGGGCACGAGACGTGCGTTATCACCGATTACCTCTGGAGCTTGGGTGTCTTGTTGGCCGCGACGGGCGACACGCGCTACGCCGATGCAATGGAGCGCATTGTGTTTAACGCCTTGCCGGGCGCGGTTACGTCCGACTTCAAGTCGCTGCAATATTTTTCCGGGCCGAACCAAGTAGTGGCGGATGCGATGAGTAATCATCATCCACACGGTAAAGGGCGGGCGCATATCAGTTATCGCCCCAATCCTGCCACTGAATGTTGTCCGGCGAATGTACATCGTGCCTTGCCCGCTTATATCGGTCGTATGTGGATGACCGACGAAAAAGGTGGCATCGTTGCCGCCTTGTTGGGACCGGGTAAGTTCGAGACGCGAATTAACAATCGCAAGGTGACCATCGAACAGGAAACCGATTACCCATTTGATCAGCGCATCAAGTTCAGCATAAGGCTGCGCACGTCAATGAACTTTAAGTTTTCGATTCGGATTCCCGCATGGTGTCATTCGGCGCGACTGTGGGTAAATGGTCGAGCGTCCAAAAGGGAGTTGAAGCCGGGGAGCTTTGTCGAACTACGTCGTCAATGGAAGTCGGGTGACGTGGTTGAACTGGAGCTGCCGCGTGAGTGCATTCTACGGCCCGGTCCCGAGAAAAGTGTCAGTATCGAGTATGGGCCTTTGGTGCTGGCCTTGCCTGTTGACGAGGAGCGCACGATTGAAACAGGCGATGATCGTTCGACATCAAGCTTCCCGGCATGGTCCATGCGGCCGGTGAGCGCATGGAATTATGGCGTTCAGCGCCGTACGCTGAAAAAAGCCTTTAAAGAAGGCGCAATTGAGCGTCCGCTGAAGGGAAATCCCTGGGATATAGAGCATACGCCGATCCGCTTGCATGTCCCGGCGCGTCAGATCGCAGGTTGGCGACTGCAGCAGAAAAAGAAGTTGGTGATGAAGTGGGGGAAGCATCGGCACGTGGTCGAAGGTGACATGCGATTCATGCCTCCGTTGCCCAGCGCGGCCGTTAGGGCGAAAGCAAGAAAGCGTGAAGAGCTGGTCGAACTGGTTCCATATGGTGCGACCTGCCTGCGTCTGACCTGGTTCCCGCTCCTGTAGGGAGATCAGCTTTTAGCGCAGATCATGCTTTTGGCGAGCTCGCTGGCTTTGTCCGGTCCGTTTTCCGTCTTTACCAAGGTCAATGCAAATTCGAACGTCGTGCCGGGGCCTTGGCTCGTGATGAAGTTGCCATCGATCACTACGCGGTCTGGCGAACGACGCGTGTCACCTAGCCGCTCGGCCACAGATGGGTGCGACGTGATGGCTTGACCACGCAGGAGGCCGGCCGCATGCAATACGGTAGGGGCGGCACAAATGGCACCAATCTTCTTTTTCGCCCGCGCATGTGTTTGTAGTGCCTGTAGCACGCGTTGATCTGCGATTAGTCGTTGGGTGCCGGGCAGCCCCCCAGGCAGAATCAGCCAATCGAATGTGTCTGCGTCGACTTCATTCCAGACCTTATCCGGAACCAGTACCACCCCGCGAGAGGCCGTGACGGGATCAGATTTCAGACCCACCGAAACCACATCCCACTCTGCGCGACGCAGGACATCAATTATGATGACGGCTTCCATTTCTTCCACACCATCAGCTAAAAGTACCATTGCTCTTGGCATCGTCTTATCTCCTGTCTGATATCCTCATCGTAATCCTAATCTTAATCTGTTTTTACGTCATAAGAAATTGTATCTTCATGGAGGCGATGGGCCGAATTGCTCCGAATCAACCCTACAAGCATTGATACAATTCGCACGAGTGCTTCTTTGCCGGTGTCGGCCGAATCAATTCGCTTTTTAGCGGCCAATACATCCAGGCAAGCGGCACATTCCAATGCGGAACCGCGGGCTATGTCGAAATATCGACATCTGTCAGTAGGCGTGTACTTCCCGTTACCCTCAGCAATATTTAAGGGTATAGAAGTCGAAGCTCGGTCCAGTTGATTATGCACCGCAAGATTCTTGGGTATGCTCTCGAGCAGTACGTCAACCCAGGTAACAAACCGGATGGCTTCCTGGTAGACATCCAGCTTTTCGTGATCAAAGCGCGCCTTCATTTACTGGAAGAGCTCATTCACCGATTACGATTATGCGGATGATTACGATTAGGATATCGACGAGATGGCATTACCTCTTCTCCTGTCTTTTAAGAAAGCCCCATGCGCTGGTCGAGGTAGAGCGCGATTTGGTCCACGAACTCTTTGGGTAGCGGGCTTTCCGGCTTCTCGTGTAGTGCGTCAATTAATGTGTGGCCGGTGCAAATGACAACGCCGGCCGCACCCACTTGACCGGTGGCGAGTCGTCCGGAGGCAAAACAGAGGACGGGTTGAACATCCAAGTTACGATGAACATTCTCCTGTAGCTCTTTACGCAAGGTGGCTGCTGCCTCTTTGACCTGTTCCAGAGGCGGGCGATCTGGACGCTCGTCATCGTAAAGGATCTCGCCGTTTTCGACTCGAATGCGACCACTCCAATTCTTTGTTTCGATCATAAAGATGCCGGTTGGCCCAATCACGACGTGATCGTAATCGGCGTTGGAGTTTCGAAGCGAGGGGCGCTGCATCGATAGGCCGTGATAGACATGAAAGGTGGCTGGGAGGAAGGAGAGCGTCCGTGCAACGGATTCTTCTCCACGGGCACCTTTGAGAAAGTTGTCCAGTCGCTCGCGTCCCGCTGTCACCAGCCATGCGAGCAGTCCCGCCAGAAAAAGGTAGCCTGCTCCGATCCAACTTGCCGTCCAAGTGGGCGTCGGTATGGCTGCGCGTGTGAGGTAGCCAGCAGCGAAAACAATCAAGATAAAAGGCCAAAGTATCCGAAGCAGTCCAGCGACACGAGGCGCTTCGCCCGGACTGCCGGTAACTCGGGCAAAGTGTTCAGGGCGTTGTGGTGATTTTAGCGCTGCCATGCAGAAGCCATTAAAATCGCCAGTATCCACTGGCCAGCGTGCATCATGATGATGAATCTCCGCTTGCTTGTTGCAGGGCAGACAAGGCCTCGGCGCGGGTTTTAAATATTTGCAACCTCGCACCCAAACCGACGAGGTCGAGTGTTTTGGTCAGGCGCGGGCTTAGACCGCAAAGGGCAGCATGTCCCTCTTCAATAATGGTCTGACGATGTAATCCGGCCAATAACCCAATACCCTGACTATTCAGATAAGTTACCCCCGTGCAGTCGAGAATGAATTTCTTAATCTCGCCACGCTGAATAGGATGCAGTGTGGATTTGAACTCAGCAAACGTCTCCTCATCAACCGCACCGGTGATGGTGAGAATGCAGATTCCGTCCTGCTCTTCTTGAGAAATTGAAAGCGGTGGTTTGGCCATATGATTGAGTGCCTCCTCTGACTTAACTGTCAACCTAGCCAAATCATACACTGGGGGCATTGCTCGAATCCAGTGCTAATTAAAAAACACACTAGGACCCGACCCGCACATGCCGTAAAGTCTTGCGTTGAGTGGGGGAGTTAAAGATGCGGGATAGAAGCCAAAATGACTAAGACAGGAGATCAAGATGCGGCCTTCGGTTACGACTTGTCTCGCCGAAGCGATGCCGAGTGGACAACGCTCATTGCCCAGGCGGGTGATCGCCGTGATGCCTACTGGGGACGTACGATTACGTATTCTCC
>SLCI01000195.1 GCA_007125875.1 Kiritimatiellia bacterium
AACGTTTCCGCCCTCGTGCAAGGTGTGCAACTGTTAACTGAAGCGGCTGATCGGTACGTGGATTCGCCCTCGATCCGGCATCATCATCTTGCGCTTGTCCCGCCGCTCATTACCACAGCCCACCAGGTCAACATGAACCTCTGGGCCAACGAACAGGACATCCGTTCCACCGCGCAGCAGGTGGCCGATTTCATCCTGCCCGGCGGCCTCTTGATCGACAATCTAGCCGGGTCGGCCCGATGGAATCGTCATACGTCGCAATTTGCGGGTTCCTTCCGCGGCAGTCTGCGGTTACCCAATTATTCTGCGTCCCTCACCATCAATCAGGCCCGCATTCTGCCCGGTGGCGGAATTCGCCTCAACGCCTATGGCTCGCTAGGTTTCCCGCACGACAACCCCACAGCCACCCTGTCCATTCCTGCCCGACGCCCCCTCGACATCTCTTGGGTGCCCGGCGAAATTCCGCGTTTACTCGGCGCAGCCCAGTTGCAGACGACCAGCGGGTTAACGATTGAAACCCAAATTGAGCTGGACGATCCGTGGTACGGATTCGGCGCCTCTGTGCAGAGCCTGCGCTTTGACTTGGCCAATCAGCTCACCGTACATATCCCGGTGTTGCCGGATACCGGCCCCTTCACGCGTTCCGCCGCCCGCATCCTTACCGATTACTTTGACTCGCTGGGCGGCACCCTGGACTCCCTTTCATCGTTGCTGGATCCACCCGTTGTCGGCGATCCCGGTCAACCGCCCGATTTTGTTGCGCCGGTGCTCAACGATCCACTCCGCCCCCTCGAGTTATGGGCCAACACCATCCTCGACAATGCCGAGCGCGGCCTCAACAACACATATACCAGTACCTACGCGTCCGTTGGGCAGAAGTTCCGTTGGATATCGGACTCCCTCAGCACGACCGCTGATCATTTTGAGGATTTGGAAAACGCCGTCCGCCGCGCCGCCGCCTTGCGTCGTGCCGTAGAGGCACTGGAAGCGCTGAATGACAGCGGCGAGCTCGATTCCGCTTTACAGGGTGCTCTCCAGGAGGCCGAGAAGGCCGCGGTGAATCAGTTCAACAACCCCGCCAATATGCGCGATTTCGACCGTGCCAGGCGCGCCATTCAGCAAGCCGCCGAAATAGAGAGCCTCCTCGAGTTGTCCGGTGCAGAGAGTCCAAGTCTTTTTGACGCTCAATTGGGCGATTTCCTTGAGAACGTCGTACAGACGAACTTTGCCCGCCTCGGAATCAACCCCGCTACGGGCGCAATTGAAGACGCGACCATTCTCGAGGGCATGCAGCCAGAGCAAATCCATAAAGAGCTTCTACAGATCCTTGACTCGCGCGGAGACCAGAATTTTTTCGCCTTGGTGGAGGACCTGATCCCCGCGATAGATAACGCAGTACATGTAATCCTCGCCCAATTACGGGCGCGCATTCTCTCAGACCTTGCGCAAATGCCCGAGTCCGACTGGGAACGGCGCATCGAATTGCTCGGCTACTTCGAAGATATTATTTGGTTTACGGAGCAGATGGACGATTTGGAATACCCCACCGAGCCTGCAGCCCCAGGCTGTTCAGGACCGGTCACGGCGATGAATGACTTCGACTGTTTCTTTGTTCCCCAAATCACATTAGCGACTCACCGTCGCGTTGCCGATGAAGCGCGTTTTCAGATTGATCCGTTTGCCGAATATCTGCACAACATTATCTCCTCTTTCCGGCGTAGCCAACGGGAGTTACCCGAAGAGCTCAGGCAAAGTTTGCGGGAAGAAGCCGCCCGGTATCGCGAGCGCCTTGAACAACTGATCGCCGCCGAATGGCCGGCCGATCGTGTGCGCGACGGTGTGTCGATGCTTCGCAAACTCGCCAATCTCGCAGCGTTCTATGAGGAGGACGGCGATATCGATAGTAAGATTCATTTGGGTCAAGTCGTGCTACCCGATCTCACAACCAGCTTCACCGTCGTCGCCGAAGCGCAACAAGCCTGGTGGCTGTTGCAGCGCTATAAAGAAGAGCTTTTTGTGGCGCTCGATGAAAAAATCAGCGCCGATAGCACGGTGCTTGTTGAGGCCATGGACACCGCACTTGCCGATACCCTGCGCGCATCCGAGCGCTTAGGCCGCGCCCTCGCCCTCTTGATGCCCGAGGTCAAACCCGTTGATCTAACCCTGCCGGGCAATATCACCGTCGAACGCGCCTTTGGCCGGTTCCGCTTTAACCGTGAAACCGCCGAGTTCAGCGGTGGATTCGGCGGCCGCCTCCGCTTCCCGGAACTTGACGATGCCGTATTCGAAATCAACCAAGCGACCTTCACCAGCGAGAGCGAATTCACCCTCACCGCCGGCGCCGAAAATCTCCCCATCGGTCAGGACTTCCGCCTCAACGCCAATCTGGACCTGGCTTATGGGCCGACCACCGGCTTGAACGCGACAGGCGCCGGCACGCTTCGTTTAGGACCCAGCCTTACCAACACCGCCTACAGCGTGCTGCTCGGCTGGAACTCCACCAATCAAACGCTCCGCATGGATACCGAGTTCAATAACCTCGACCTCCGATTCACCGACGACTTTGTCCTGTTCGATGCTGGTTTCGGCTTTGAGGTCAGTGGCGCCAACAGTTCCGGCTCACTCCGCCGCTTCAGCGAGATCCCGTACGCGCCACCACAACCACGGCAACCAAGCCGCTTCGAAGAGCGTCTCACACCGGGCCGCCTGCACAATCCCGCCAGAGATTAAACCCGAAAGGTGAAGCGTGCTAGCCATGCCATGCCGAGCGGTTATTCAGGTCGCTACACGAAAAGTCAATCGTTTTACTGATGAATAATGGCATTATTTTACATATTTTACGCATTTTTACTTAAACTTTAAGTAAAACCTTCTAATAATATATTGACATGCATCCGCTGCGTGGCACACTGCCGCGCAATTGGAAGTCATAGAGCGTTTCCAGACGCATATTTAACAAAACATACAAGGAGTAAACGATGAAGAAAATTGCAGCATCCCTGTTGCTGGGTGCAGTGCTTTCATCCACCGCAGCGGCCGAATCGATCTGGTTTAAAGAGGTGGCCAACCGTTGGGATTATGTGAAATACGCCACCTGGATTATGACGCAGCTAAAGATAGATTTCGGCGTATGGCCAGTTGCTCCGGGCCATTCGGCTGGCATCGTATTTACGGATGACGGCTGGGCGACCGCCTACTGGGCAGACGCAGAGTGGGAATACAATGCACAGGGCCCGTTCGGAAGTTGGGATGAACACTGGACCGTCTACATTAATGCGCGTGGTGAAAACGGCCAGTACATGGGTCAAAGCCTCCAGCCGTTCAATGTTGAATTCGCGTTGTATGTGACCGATGCCGATGGCAATTGGTATTGGGACAACAACAACGGGTGGAATCATCACTACTTCGTTGACTGAATAAACTCGTTGCGATAGTTCTCGACGGTCCCTCGGAAACGGGGGACCGTCTTTTCTTTTGCGGGAGTGAATCGATGAAGCGATATCTACAGACCCTATGTGCAAGCGGTGTTCTTTGTGTTGCACTGGCCGTGGCAGCTGATGAGGCTGGCAGCGAATCCGTTACTTTGGATAACGAAACGATTGCCGTCATCGGAGGGCAAGCGATTCCGTATGACTGGTTTGTACACGACTTTCGCGCCAATTTTTTCCGGCATGTTAGCGAGCCCGATGTCCGGGAAATTGTTTTCGATGGTTTTTTGAATCGGGCCTTGGTCTATGAGGCCGCCCGGCAAGCTGGCGTCGACCAAGATCCCGATCTGCGTGAGAAAATCGAGGAACAGCTCGCGCGTGCCCGCTCGCTGATGGAATTTCGATTAGCCATGATGGAGCGTGGCATGGTGGCCGAACACTTCCTCATTCAACAGGGCCTATCACTTTCCGACTTCGAGGTCTCCGATGAAAATTTATTGGACTACGTCCGAACCGAACTGGCGGATCAGCCAGGTTTTCACGGAATCGAAAGCCTGGATGAAATCCCCAACGGCGCACAGACGCAATTGCGGGAGCGCATTCGTCAAGCGCGCCAAGGCGCGGCACTGGACGCCTTGCGCGATAGCTGGACGGAATCCTTTGGCGTGCAGGTAAATACGTCGCTGGTCGAGTCGGTACCCTTACCCGATATGCCCAGTGGCATGCCCACGCCACCCGCACCCTAAACGTTGCTACCCCCTGCCCTATCGACCAGTCTGTAGCAGTCGTGACCAGTCGGTGTCCGTATCCCGAAACACTGCTTCAACGTCCTGAACGAATGCGATGATGTCGTCGTGGCCCGAAAGTCCGATCGAACGCGCGTATTCGGCTAACCGATGGTTGCGATCGGTTCGACTCAAACGAATTACCTCGCCAATCGCCGCTTGCACGTCCCGCTGGAGCGGCGCGCGCTCCTCCGGTGACGCGTCTTCCAACTGATCGAACAATGCGCTTACAGCCAGCAAGCGCTCTTTCAAGGACAGCACGTAGTCGCGTTCCACTTCATCGGTGGTTATCGCCGCACGTCGCTCCAATCGATTAAACTCACGATCCAGGGCAGCATCGCGGGCCACCAGTCGTCCGAGCTGAGCGCGTTCCGCTGGATCGGCTGGGGGCAAATGAGCCGGGTCCACCTCGCGAACCTCCACGCCTTCTGGTTCACGCAATATCTCCTCCATATCCAGCGGCCAAGCAGCATCTGTTTCAGTTGTTTCCTGGATCAGCTCCGGTTCGGGCTCAATCACTGGAGCGCGGGCTTGCTCCGCTTGTTTTTGGGCTTCGTGCAACGCCGCCTCGAGCCGCGCCACCTTTTCCTCCAAAGCAATCGTCCGCGCCGCTTGGGCACGCGCGGTACGCTGCGCTTCCGTGGTCACCCGCCATGCGGCCGCAGCGACGAGCAGCACAGCGGCCAGCCAGATGTAATCACGTTTGGTCAATGATACCATGTTCTCCTGATCCCCCGTAATGATGCAGCCCATTGAGTAGCAGAAATCGCCCCCCATGCCAAATGCTGTCTGCTTGGCCCCGAAACAGCCAGCGCATGAGCCCAATCCGAACGCGCAGGGTACCGGATTCTTTTCATACACGTCAGCTTGTGCTACATGGCATGGGATGACGGCACCCCGCATCAGCAGTGAACGGCCCACGGCCAGCGAGGCGCGGCAAGCGCTACAGGCGGTTGCGGACCCC
>SLCI01000053.1 GCA_007125875.1 Kiritimatiellia bacterium
CGGGTTCGATCATTCGGCCAATTCAGGGCGGCGGCGTAATGATGCTCTCACTCTCGCACGATTGGGAGGAATTTCGCTTTCGCGGAACAGATGAAATCGACGGCTTGATGAGTCGGGCTGAATCAATGGGGATCTCGCTGCTCTACAATGGGCCGCTTCGGGAAGATTGGTCTTTGTTCGCGATGTTGAGTGGGCGCACGGCGCGCGAAGCGCAAGCCTCCGCCAGTGATGCGTACACGGGATCTGCCAGTTTCCTCGTGCAGTACCAGTGGACCGATAGCTTTCAATTAGGGGTAGGCGCGATGGCCGGTCGCCGTTTAGAGCAGCGCAATTCTCTCTTCCCGTTTGCAGCCATCTATTGGGCAATCACAGATCGCTTGAAACTCAGAACCACGCGCGGTCTCCAGTTGGCCTATCAATTGGATGAGCGCGGTCGTTGGGAAGCGGCCCTGAATAATGAGTATTTCCGTCACGCGTTTCGCTTGAACGAAAACGGTCCTGGCGAAGGCGGCGTGTTTCGGTCACAAGCAATTGTTACGACCGGTTCAGTCATGTTTAGGCCGAATCCCGGCATGTCGTTTGGTGCCGAAATAGGTTTCGCGCCGTGGCGGGATTATCGCGTCCGCGATGCAGACAATCGTACCATCTTCGACGACCGCCTGAAGCCGGGTACAACAGCTGCCATGACCGCCAGTATCACCTTTTAGCGATTCAAGTGTTCAGGGTTGCCATGATCGGCCTCACCTCGTATATTTCATCCGTCTTTCTAGTGGTGAGAACGATTTCTTGAAAGACGCATTGCGAGGTGTGCTTCCGCATCATTTGGCGCAGATTGTGTCAGCTGGGTTGCGCACACATTTCTTCCACTCAAACAGGGGGCATTGCCCACGTTAAGGAAATAGTATGGCTGGAAAAACGTTATTTGAAAAGATTTGGGATAAACACGTGGTTAAGACGATGCCGGACGGCACCGTGCTCCTCTATATTGATCGGCATTTGGTTCATGAAGTGACCAGTCCGCAGGCCTTTGAGGGACTGCGAATGACGAAGCGCCCCGTGCGCCGGCCGGACTTGTCCTTTGCGACGATGGATCACAATGTGCCGACGACAACAGAGGACCGAATGACGATTCGCGATCCTATTTCCGCTGCGCAGGTGGAAGCATTGCGTGCCAACTGCAAAGAGTTCGGGGTAAACCTCTATGACTTGCAGAGCGATCATCAGGGCATTGTGCACATCATCGGTCCAGAAATGGGAATCACCGTGCCGGGCTTAACGATGGTGTGTGGCGATTCACATACCTCGACCCACGGCGCCTTCGGTACCTTGGCCTTTGGTATTGGTACCTCCGAGGTGGAGCATGTGCTGGCTACGCAGACCTTGCGTCAATCGAGGCCGAAAACGTTTCGGGTTGAATTCACCGGTCAGCTGCAAAAAGGCGTCTACTCCAAGGACATGATCTTGAAATTGATCGGATTAATCGGGACCGCGGGCGGTACCGGTTACGTGATTGAATATGCCGGTGAGGCCGTTCGTGCGTTGTCGATGGAAGCGCGCATGACGATTTGTAACATGAGCATCGAGGGCGGTGCACGGGCTGGCATGATTGCGCCCGACGATACGACATACGAGTACATCGCCGCGAAGGATCGTCCGTTCGCGCCGAAGGGCGAAGCGTTCGATCGGGCCGTGGAGTATTGGAAGTCATTGCCCAGCGATCCAGATGCGGAGTTTGATCGGGTATTGACGATTGAAGCAGACAAAATTGCACCGCAGGTGACGTGGGGAACGAACCCGGGCATGGTGGTGGACGTCACCGATCGCGTGCCGGATCCACATTCTGTCCCAGGACATAGCGTCAGAGACGTCGAGCAAGCGCTCGCCTACATGGGGCTGACGCCCGGCACGCCGATGACGGAGATTCCGCTGGACACCATTTTTATCGGCAGCTGTACGAATGCACGAATCGAAGATCTGCGGACAGTAGCAGGGATCATCAAGGGCCGCAAAAAGGCTGATTCCGTGCGTGTCATTGTTGTGCCTGGCTCGCAGCAAGTGCGCAAGCAAGCGGAAGCCGAGGGCATCGATAAAGTATTCATTGATGCCGGAGCAGAATGGCGTCATGCCGGTTGCAGCATGTGCTTGGGAATGAATCCAGACCAGCTCAAGCCGGGTGAGCGCTGTGCGTCCACCTCAAATCGGAACTTTGAGGGACGCCAAGGTAAGGGCGGACGCACGCACTTGGTAAGCCCTGAAATGGCCGCGGCAGCATTGCTGGAAGGGCATTTTGTCGATATTCGAAATTGGGCCGCCTGAGCCCGTGTGGATCTTACCACGTAGAACGATTGGAGTAGGTAAACGTTATGGAAGCATTTAGTTCACATCGCGGTGTTGTTGCTACATTGGACCGTGCCAATGTAGACACGGACCAGATCATTCCGAAGCAGTTTTTGAAGTCCATCAAGCGAACCGGTTTTGGGGAGAGCTTGTTTTTTGACTGGCGGTACGGGGACGATGGCAAACCCAATCCGTCGTTTGAGTTGAATCAACCCGCTTTTGCCGGCGCATCAATTTTGGTAACTCGAAACAATTTTGGTTGCGGTTCAAGTCGAGAGCACGCCGTTTGGGCCGTTGCACAATATGGTTTTCGGGCCGTGATTGCGCCGTGGCAGGATCGCAATGGATCACGTGTCCCCGGCTTTGCCGATATCTTTCGTAATAATTGCGTAAAAAACGGACTGTTGACGATCGAGTTATCCGAAGCAGAGGTCGATCAGCTATTCGATTGGATCGAACGTTTCCCTGGTTTACAGGCCACGGTTGATTTAGAGGAACAGCGCGTTATCTTGCATATGGATGAGGAGGTCGCCTTTCATTTTGATGTTGATCCGGTGGTCAAGGATCACTTAATCCGCGGACTGGATGATATTGCGCTAACCCTCGAGCACGAAGCCGACATCACAAGCTTTGAACAGCAGCACGAGACACAGCTCCACGCTTGACGTGATAGCAGACTGATAGGAAGAGAGTTACGATGGCCGTAAAACGGGATACCCTAACGCGCTGGACAGCCGAAAAGTCGATCGAGCTGTATGGTGTGCGTGAGTGGGGTGGCGGTTATTTTGATGTCAACACCGCTGGCGATGTGGTGTTGCGTCCCTACGGATCGCGCAAGGCGGTTGAGGTCAGTCTGATGGAGATCGTAGCCGGCTTAAAGGATCGCGGATTGGCGATGCCGGTGCTGATGCGTTTCGACAACATCCTTGCCGACCGAATTCGATCGCTGAATGACAGTTTCCAGAAAGCGATTCGAGAGGCGAAATATCAGAATAACTACATTGGTGTATATCCCATCAAGGTGAATCAGCAGCAACAAGTGCTGGAAGAAATTGTTCGTCACGGTCGTCCGTTTCATCATGGCTTAGAGTGCGGCAGTAAAGCGGAACTGGCCGCGGCCTTAGCCTACATGAGCGATCCAGAGTCCTATGTCGTGTGCAACGGCTACAAGGACGAAGAGTTTATCGATCTAGCGCTCTATGCCTACAAAATGGGTATCCAGACCATTCTGGTAGTTGAGATGCCCGGCGAGGTTAACTTGATTCTGGAGCGTGCCCAGCGGATGAAGATCAAGCCGCGGCTGGGTGTGCGTGCCAAGTTGGCGACTCGCGCCGAAGGTCACTGGACCGATTCCGGCGGTGATCGAAGCATGTTTGGTCTAAACGCGTCGCACATCATCGACATTGTCGACCTGCTGCGCGAACGCGAGATGTTGGATTGTCTGGAAATGTTGCACTTCCATTTGGGTTCGCAAATCCCGAACATTCGCAACATCCGGGCGGCCGTTTCTGAGGGCAGTCGGTTCTATGTCAACCTGGTGCAGGAAGGTGCCAAGATGGGCATCCTGAATGTCGGCGGTGGCTTGGCTGTGGACTATGATGGTTCCCATACCAATTTTGCCAGTAGCAGCAATTATACCATCGATGAGTACGCGGCGGATGTGGTGGAAACCGTCATGACATTGACCGACGCGGCGGAGGTGCCGCATCCGGTCATCATCAGCGAGTCCGGCCGCGCGACGGTAGCCCATCATTCGGTATTGTTGTTCAATATTTTGGATGTCAGTCGGTTTGAGTCTCATGGATTACCCGCCTCGCTGCCGGAAAATGCCAGCGAGGCGCTTAAAAATCTGATGTATACCAACCAGTCGTTGACGGCCAAGAACGTGCAAGAGTGCTATCACGACGCCGTTTACTATCGCGACGAGGTGCGCTCAGCCTTCGAACATGGCGTGGTCTCGTTGCGCGAACGCGCCTTGGCAGAGCGCATCTTTTGGCATGTCGTTAACCGTGTGGCCGCAGAGGTTAGGGGGCGTAAGTACGTTCCGGACGAACTCGCTGGCCTTTCGTCTGCCATTGCAGACGTCTATCATGCGAACTTTAGTGTGTTCCAATCACTCCCAGACTCATGGGCGATTGAGCAACTGTTCCCGGTTATCCCGATCCATCGATTAAATGAAGAACCGACGCGACAGGCGACCGTTGCGGACATTACATGTGACTGTGATGGGAAAATTAATAAATTCATCGATTTGCATGACGTAAAAAACACGTTGCCCGTTCATCAGTTGAATGATGAAGAATATTACATGGGAGTCTTTTTGATCGGTGCCTACCAAGAGACGCTTGGTGATTTACACAATCTATTGGGCGATACCCATGTCGTTAGTGTACAGGTTGATGAGACCGGTCAAATCGAGTACGACCGGGAAATTCCCGGCGATACGGTTGCCGATGTCCTCAGTTATGTGGAATACAATCCATCTGACCTGTTGGATCGTATGCGCAAACACGCTGAGTCCGCCGTGCGTGCAGGGCGGATTACGCCGCAAGAGCGCCGTGAAATTGTTGCGGCCTACGAGACCGGCTTGCGCGGGTACACGTACTTCGAAAGCTAAAGTGGTCTGGTGTCGTGTGGCCGCATCCTTGGGCCATGGATCCTCATTCGCGCGGTAGCATCATCCATCGGATCTTATACCAGCTGCTATAACTTTTCGGTACATTCTCAGGGCAACACAGAGAGGCTGTCTCAAAACCCGGCTCGTGTTGCCGCGAGATACCTCGTCCCATTTCAAATCATTTAAGTCTCGTCCCA
>SLCI01000081.1 GCA_007125875.1 Kiritimatiellia bacterium
TCATGCTCGCGGCTCACCGGGACGGTTCGCCCCACCTATCCCATCACGCGGCGGTAGGGCGAGGCGTCCCTGCCGAGCCGCCGGGACATCTGCCGCTCCATCAATCCGGCCAATCCTTCACTAGCGCGGTCAGTTCCTGAATCTTGCCTGACGCATCGCTGCTCTGCAGGCGCGGGAAGCGCTTGTCGATCATCATGAACTGCTGGTGCTGCTTCATCATGACTTTCCCGTCCCGCGTCTCAATTTCGCCGATCCCGCCTTCATGGGCATGAATACGCAGTCGGGCAATATCCAGCAAGCGTTCCAGCGCCGGCGGGATCGGGCCGAGACGATCAATCAGATCCGCCTTCAGATCCTCATACTCGTCCAGGTCCGATAGCCCGGCCAGCTTGCGGTACACATTCACGCGCAAATGCTCGTCTTCCATATACTCGGTTGGGATGACGGCGGCATTGTCAGCCTCGGATTGGGAGGGCGCGCTGTCGATGAAGTCGAGGCGCAGATCGACGTCAATAATCGGGGGCGGCGCTTCGCCTTTCAGGCGGGCGACGGTGCGTTTCAGGAACTGGCAATAGAGGTCGAAGCCCACAGCGGCGATGTGCCCGCTCTGTTCCGCGCCGAGGATGTTGCCGGCCCCGCGGATTTCGAGATCACGCAAGGCCAGCTTGAAGCCCGACCCCAAGCCGGAATATTTTCGAATCGCCCGTACCCGTTCCCGCGCCGCTGAATAAAGTTGGCCGTGCTTGGGCAACAGTAAGTAGGCATAGGCCTTGTGTTTGTAGCGACCTACCCGACCGCGCAGTTGGTACAGGTCCGATAAACCGAACCGGTCGGCCCGCTCAATGAAGATGGTGTTGACGTTGGGAATATCGACGCCGCTCTCGATGATGGTGGTACACAAGAGAACGTCATATTCGCCGCGCACGAAGGCGGTCATGACCGCCTCCAGCTCATGCTCATTCATTTGGCCATGCCCCACCGCGATCCGCGCTTCAGGGACTAATTTCAATAAGTGTTCACGCGTCTTCTCAATGGTTTGGACGCGATTATGCAAGAAGAAGACTTGGCCTTCGCGCGCCAGCTCACGTCTTATGCCATCGCGAATCACGTCGTTACGGTATTCGGTCACAATGGTTTCAACCGGCAATCGCTGCTGCGGCGCGGTTTGGATGGTGCTGATGTCGCGGGCACCCGCCAAACTCATATATAAGGTGCGCGGAATCGGTGTGGCCGTCATGGTGAGCATGTCAACCAGTTGACGCAACGCCTTCAAGTGTTCCTTGTGCTCCACGCCGAACCGTTGCTCTTCATCAACAATCACCAGCCCAAGATTTTTGAATTGCACGTCGGGCTGCACGAGGCGATGCGTGCCGACCACGATATCGACGCGTCCGGCGTTCAGGTCTTCGACAATCTGCCGTTGCTCGGCGCGCGTACGGAAACGACTGAGCATCTCGATGCGAACCGGAAAGGCAGCCATCCGCTGCGAGAAGGTCTCATAGTGCTGTTGCGCCAAAATGGTGGTGGGCACGAGCAGGGCGACTTGGCGCCCGTCCATCACCGCCTTGAACGCGGCGCGCATAGCAACCTCGGTCTTTCCGTAGCCGACATCGCCGCAGATTAAGCGGTCCATCGGACGCTCGCTCTCCATATCCTTTTTCACGTCCGTGATGGCGCGGAGCTGATCGTCCGTCTCTTCATAGGGGAACGTCGCTTCAAACTCGTGTTGCCAGGGTGCGTCGGCGGCAAAGGCGTGGCCCGCCATCAGCTGTCGCGCGGCTTGCGTTTCCAGTAAGTTGGCCGCTAGATCGCGCACTGCGCGTTCCGCGGCCACTTTCTCGCGGCCCCAACGCTTGCCGCCGAGCGCGTGCAGGTTGGGACGCTGCTTGCCGAAGCCGACATAGCGACTCAGAAGATGCGCCTGCGAGACCGGCAAATAGATTTTGGCGGCGTCGGCGTATTCAATCGTCAGCACTTCCTGGCGCTGGCCATTCATTTCGATCTCGTACAGGCCGAGATAACGCCCTATGCCGTGCTCAATGTGCACCACCAATTCGCCGGGCTGAATGTCGCGCCACTCACTGATACGCGCGCCACTGACCTTGCGTGGCCCGGCGCGGCGGGCGTGCGGGTCGTAGCGGCCACGCTGTTGTCGGCGGCGCCCGTACAGGTCGTGCTCCGAAACAATCAGTTGATGGCCATCGGTATAGTGAAAGCCTTCCGACAGGGGCGCGGATACCAGTTCAAAACAGGCTGCGTTATCGCCCGATTCGCCTCGCCATTCCACAAAGCGATCTCGCGTACCTTGTGTGCCGAAGAAGATCCGCACATGTTCCCCAGTCTGCGCGCGTTCTTCCAGATCGCGCACAAAGTCGCGGCGCGCTTCTTCCAGTGCGCCTTGGTCGAGGCCGGTGCGCTCCAGTGACGGCAAGCCCGCGATGGCGCGAATCGAAAGCGCATGACTCGCGGCGGTGCGCGGTTTGCGGCCGCCCAGATAAAGCGGTCCGCGCGTGAAGTTTTTGCGGATGCTGCGCCGCAGGGTGTTGTAGGACCACGTATGCGCAGACGCGCCGGAGTCGGCAATCACCGTTTCGTATTGTTCGGCATGCGCGCGCACTTGATCTTCGTCGCACCAAACCCACAGGCTGTCCGGCGAAAGGTAGTCCAGTAGCGTGGCGGTACGCTGGGCTTCATCCGAACTGTCGGTTTCCTCGCGCGCGGGCAAGACCGTAATCTCACTGAGCCGATCAATCGAGCGCTGGTCTTCCGGATTGAAGGTGCGAATCGAGTCGAGCGTGTCGCCGAAGAATTCTAAGCGAATCGGCCAATCCTCCGAGGGCGGCCAGACATCGACGATGCCGCCGCGATGTGCGGCTTGACCTTTCGCGGCCACTTCCGCCTCAAAGTCATAGCCGAGCTGATCGAGGCTCTCGAGAAAGGGCTGCAACGGATAGGCTTGATCACGTGTGAGGCGATGGCGCCCTTCCGTTAGCGCCTCCGGCGCCAGCGTCTTTTGCATCAAGGCTTGCACGCAGGTCAGAATCACGGGTGGCGGTGAGGATTCAAGACAGCGCCGCAAGACGTTGAGGCGATCGCCGAGCAGGTCGGCTAATGGTGCGCCGCCGCGACCGGGTAGGGTTTCCCATGGGGGATAAAAGGCCGCCTCGAGGTCAGGGCAAAAGCTGCTGAAATCGCGGGCGAAATCCTCCAGCGTGCGTGGGCCGTCCAGCACCACAATTAGGGCGCGATTCAGCGCAGGCTGCAGCGCGGCCGTTATATACGCCTGCGCGGCAGCGGGCAAATCAGGCACAAAACATCCCCCCGCCTGATCCGTAAGACGGACCAGTTCCTCTCGATCCTGCCCCTTTAGGATCGGCTGCCAGTTATCGGACGTCATGTGGCGAAAAATGTACGCTGGATGAATTGCAGCGTCAATCTGGGGCGTCATTGACGCAGATTCCCCTTTTCCCGCCACGCCTTTCTGTTATCCTTAAGGGTGATTGCGATTGTGTAATCGCCGAAGATCAATACGTCGTCACGATGAAGGCTGACGGCGGGAACATTATGGAAGGAGCTGGAGCCATGTCTGACCCCCTCGCGCCATTGAGTGCGCTTAAACAACTGAATGCCAACCTGTACGGCAAAGATTTTCTACTCACCTGGGACAAAAGCCCGGACGAGCTCAAGGCGGTTTTGAGTGTCGCAGAAACGCTACGCGAACTTTATCGCGCCAACGTGTCGCTGCGCTGCTTTGATTCCGGTCTGGCCATATCCAACTTCCGCGACCAATCCACGCGCACGCGCTTCTCGTTTGCCTCCGCCTCCAACTTGTTGGGCTTGGCGGTGCAGGATTTGGATGAGGCGAAGTCTCAGATTGCCCACGGCGAAACTGTGCGCGAAACCGCGAACATGATTTCGTTTCTCACGGAGATTATCGGTATTCGCGACGACATGTATCTGGGCGCAGGCCACACGTACATGCTGGAAGTGGCCGAGGCGCTGGATGACGGATTCAAGAACGGCGTGCTGCCGCAGCGTCCCGCGATCGTTAACCTGCAGTGCGATGTCGATCACCCCACGCAGTCCATGGCGGACCTGATGTGGTTGAAAGAGCATTTCGGGAGTTTGGACAATCTGCAGGGCAAAAAAATTGCGATGACCTGGGCTTACTCGCCCAGCTACGGTAAACCGCTCTCCGTGCCGCAAGGCATTATCGGCCTGATGACGCGATTCGGCATGGACGTGCATCTGGCGCATCCGGAGAAATATGATTTGATTCCGGACGTGGTCGATGTCGCGAAAAAGAATGCCAGCGCGTCCGGCGGCAACTTCACGCATAGCAACTCGATGGACGAGGCGTTCAAGGATGCCGATATCGTGTATCCGAAATCGTGGGCACCGTATCACGTCATGGGCAAGCGCACCGACCTGTTGCGGACCAAGGATCAAGAAGGATTGAAGGCGTTGGAGAAAGAGTGTCTGGCCGAGAACGCTCAATTCAAGGATTGGGAATGCACGGAAGAGAAGATGAAGCTGACCAAGGGTGGCAAGGCCCTCTACATGCATTGTCTGCCCGCTGACATTACCGATGTGTCCTGTAAGGAAGGTGAAGTCGCGGCGTCCGTCTTTGAGCGCTATCGCTTGGAGACCTACAAGGAAGCCGGCGCCAAGCCATTCATCATCGCGGCGATGATGATGACGAGCCGCTTCAAGGATCCCGAGGCGTTGCTGCGCCAACTCGCGAAGCAGGAAAAGCCGCGTAAGCTGGCGTAGTTCGAGCTCTATATCGTTTCTCTGCATTCTCAGGGCAACACGGAGGTTGCCCCTCCAGCGTGCCTTAAGAGGGATAAGTTGACTGTAAGGGCATTCCGGAGGGACGCGCTCCGTCGCGTCCTCTGAGAATGAGCTGAAACGTATTGGCTTATGGCGCAAGCCACGCAGAGCGATTAGAACGGCAAAATGTAGCCGCGTCCATTAGGACGTGGATTCCTGTTCGCTCGGTAGGATCGTCCACCGTCTAATACCAGCTGCTATAACTTTTCGGTACATTCTCAGGGCAACACAGAGAGGCTGTCTCAAAACCCGGCTCGTGTTGCCGCGAGATACCTCGTCCCATTTCAAATCATTTAAGTCTCGTCCCA
>SLCI01000099.1 GCA_007125875.1 Kiritimatiellia bacterium
GATAAACCCAACCCTCCGCGAAACGGGGCTGTAAACGCGTGATCCATTCCGCTAACTGGACTAATTCAACAAACTCGCCATCCATTTGCAGTTGCGCCGCACGCAACCAGAGCAGGTCCGCGATAAATCCGCTGAATCCGCCCAAAGCCACCGTCGAAAAGACCACGATCGGCGGCGCATTCTCCAACGGTTCGGCCTTTGTCAAATCATGGACACGACGCGATTCATGCAGCGGCGCGTGTAGCGCGCCTGATAACCAAATGAGCAGGACGCCAACGAGCATGAGACTAATGCGTGGGATAAGCTTTCTCATGTCGGTAATGCGACCTCCTTCCGTCGCAAATGCCACACGCTCAATAAAAGCAAAACCCCCGAATAGACAACTACCTTGACGATCAGGTCATAACCGACACGCCCAGCCGATACCCATTCGCCGGCGGCAACCGGCACGAGCGGATTGGCGGCGTAAACCGGCTGGATCAACAGATTCAGGGCGGAATAGATGACTTGCGATGCTGCCGCGAACACCTGGCTGATCAAGCCGGGCTCGGCGTGGTGATGCCCTAGATGAACCTCGCGCGCAGCCAAGCGCCCGATAAAGCGTCCGGCATTCAACATCAATAAAAAGTAGAATGAAGCGAGCGCGGCCACTGGCACAGAGAGAAACGCGCCTGCGGTCAAGCCGATCGCCGCCAAGAACGAAAGCTGAATCATTAGAAGCAGCGTAGCCTTGATGTAATTGCCTAGAAACGTGCCTTGCGGAATCAGGACATGCAGCTCGGCCGGATTGAAAATAACGGTCACCGGTTCTCGATTGTGATTCTGAAACTCCAGTGTCAGCGTTTGATTCGCGTTCAAAGCACTCGGATCAAACGGCACGGTATAGGTCGTACGTTGTGCGTGCTCTACTTCAATCCGCTCACGATCAGGGCGAGCAGGATCACCGACCAACCAGACGCCGTCAATGGGCTCCATGTCGAACACCGACGTACTGAATCGGTAACGCAGCAGCAGAGGTTCTTCGCTCGGCGGTATGCGCGGCAGATTAAATGTCCAGCGCCGTCCTTGGCCGGGCGCTACCGCATTGGCTTGTGCACGCACGGCTCGTTCGATTTGGGGCAGCACCTCGCGCGTTGGAATCTCTGCCGGCCACTCACCGCGTTCCCGAGCCGCTCGATATTGACGCTCTATCTCGGCAGATAAATCGATCTCATCGGCGGCGATTGGGCGATGGGCAATTAAAATTTCTTTAGCTAGTTCCTGCTGTTCCTCCATCGACAATTGGCTCGGTCTGGTTGTCCACTGCAGGGCCGCGTAGGTTCCGATGGCGCAGATCAGTAAAAGGCCGCCATTGAGAACGGTCAGCCCGAGCCATTTGCCAAGCCACAGTTGCGCCGCCTGCACAGGCTTGGTCAGTACCATTTGGATTTGCCGGTCCCGAATCTCACTGGAAATTGCCGCACACGAAGCCCATACCGTGGCTACCGACAGAATCAACATGGCCAAGCCTAAAGTGTATTGAAGTAGCAAGCGCACGTGCCCCGTTAATGTCCCATCACCTCTAATTGTCAGGGGCAGCCCAATCAGCACGAGCAAAAGAAAAGCGATCAATACGATCACTAACTTGGAGCGAATCGCGTTGCGAATCGAGATGGTGGCGATGGCAAGGATCGTGCGCATACGATCTAGTTCTTCTCCTCCGACGGCAGGGTCAGATTCTTTAGTCGCTCGTCCTGGTCCTTTTGATCGATTGCGCTTTCGTCCTCGCAGTGCTGCGGGGCGTCTGCCTGCTTATCAGACAGGTATTCCGCAATCTTGCGCGCAGGTGTGGTGCCGGACGGTGTTTGAACATCGGCCCGAGCCTTTTCAATAATCTGCAGGAAGAATTGCTCGAGATCGACGCGTGGATGATCGATATCGGGCTCGTCATTTAGTGCCGTGCGTAGTTCTGCCAAGATCCGATTGAGTTGTTCCGGGGGCAACTCCTCGGGCAAGGTAACGCGGTAGCGATTGCGCTGTTCCAACAGTTCGTGAATCGAGCCCATCGCTTGAATCCGGCCATTGTATAGGATGGCGATGCGGTCGCATACGTCCTCCACGTCGGCCAGCAAATGTGAACAAAGCAACACGGTTTTGCCACGCTGAGCGAGCGTTTGGATGAGGTTTTTCACCTGTCGGCAGCCGATCGGGTCCAGTCCGGAAGTGGGTTCATCTAAAATGATCAGATCCGGGTCATTGATCAGCGCCTGAGCTAACCCAATTCTTCGTGCCATACCTTTTGAAAACTCGCCAACTACGCGGCGCCGCGTGTGCTGTAAGCCGATCATTTCCAGCAACTGATCGATGCGGCGTTCTCGCTCCGCCCGATCCATGTCGAACAAGCTACCAAAGAAGTGCAGTGTTTCCTCGGACGTCAAGTAGGGGTACAGATAGGACTCCTCCGGCAGATAGCCCATGCGAGCCTTGGTCTGCACATCGTAGGGGGAGCGTCCCATCATTTGAATTGAGCCGTTAGTGGGTTGTAGCAGTCCCAACATCATTTTGATGGTGGTGCTTTTACCTGATCCGTTTGGACCCAGTAAACCGAACACTTCGCCGCGCCGAATTTCAAACGACAAGTCATCAACCGCCTTCACTTTGGGGCGACGCCAGAAATCGCGGAAGGTTTTGGAAAGATGCTGGATCGCAACTATGTTGTCCGATCTTTCCGCATGAGCAACTGCTGATTCACGTTCGGTCATAATAGATACCTTATCCTGCTGGCTGTTCCTCTAAATCTTCGCCTTGCCGAATTAAGCGCGCACTATTGAAGACCACAATCATCGATCCGGCATTATGGATAATGGCCGCCGCGATGGGAGCCAGCAGCCCCAAGCCGGTCAGGACCAATCCGCCCATGATAAATAGGCCGCCGATGGCGATATTCTGGTGAATGACCAATCGGGCTGCACGCGACAGTTCAATCAAGAAAGGGATACGGCGTAAGTCATTGTTCATCAAGGCCACCGTCGCACTATGAATCGCCACATCACTGCCCGCAGCGCCCATCGCAATGCCCATGTCGCCGGCCGCCAAGGCGGGCGCATCATTCACGCCGTCCCCGACAAAGACGACGCGATAGCCTTCCTGATGGGCCGCTTCAACAAACGCAACCTTCTCGTGTGGTAAACACTCCGCCTTGAATTCGGGACAATGAATGGTGTGGGCGACAGATTCCGCTACGCTTTGTCGATCGCCGGTTACCATTGCCAATCGCCCAATGCCCAACTTCGTTAAGGCCTCCAGACTCTCGGCTGATTCCGGCCGCACTTGGTCGGCGAGTCCGATCCAGCCCTGATACACACCGTCCACCGCAATAAAGATGGCGCTGACGCCGCGGGCGCGCTCCGTGTAGTCATGCGTCAGGTGTTTGTCATCAATGCCGGTCGTTTGCAGCCAGGTGGCTCGCCCGGAAAGAACGGTGTGTCCGTCGACCACGGTGCTGACGCCTTGTCCGGCTTCTTCACGGAACTCGGTCGGCTCTTGTACGGCTACACCGGTTTCACTGGCCAGTCGTTGCAGCGCCAGCGCCGCCGGATGATTGCTGTGCCGCTCTGCACTGGCGGCCCAGCGTAGGAGGTCCGACGACTGAATGCCCGGACGCGGCGCGAGCTGCGTGACACCCAATTCGCCGGTCGTTAAGGTGCCGGTCTTGTCCAACACGATCATGTCGATGTGCCCAGCGGCTTCCAGGTCCTGCACATTCTTAACGAGCACTCCTAGGCGCGCTGCCGCCGAAAGCGCTGCCACCATGGCGGTCGGCGTGGCGAGAATAAAGGCGCACGGGCAGGCAATGATGAGGAGGGCGATGACACGATTCCAGTCATCCGTGAAAAACCATACCAGCGCCGCCAGCATGAGGGCGACGGGGGTGTAATAGCGGGCATAGCGATCAATAATCCGCATGATCGGCAGCTTCGATTGTTCGGCGGCCAGAATGAGTTCCCGCACGTGGCCCAATGTCGTGTCGTTGCCGACCCGCGTAATCTCGATTTCAATCGCGCCGGTTAGGTTTTGGGTGCCCGCAAAGACATCGTGCCCAACGGTTTTATCGCGCGGCAGGGATTCCCCGGTGATGGTCGCTTCGTTCAGCGTGGTGCCTCCCTTGCGAATCACACCGTCTGTGGGTACCTGATCGCCCGGTCGTACGCGTAGGCGATCACCGACTTGCAGGGTGTCGACGGAAACCTCTTCCTCTTCGCCTACGGCATTCAGGCGCCGCGCCGTTTTGGGCGTCATCCGGATGAGTTGTTCGATTGCTTGATGAGCACCGGCTGCTGATCGCGTTTCAATCAGCAAGGCAATCAGCATAAAAAATGAAATCACGCCTGCGGTCTTGTAATCCCCGCTCGCCATGGCCGCTAGTACCGCGATGGCGACCAGCTCATTCATGTACACGTAGCCTTTCCAAAGGTCGCGTATGGCCGTCCAAAAGATCGGGATGGCCAGAATCAGTGCACCCAAAAAGGCACTGATCTCGGATGCTAACGGGTTGGCCGCATAGAGCCATTGCGCGATAAACGCATTGACTACCAGTGCTGTGCCCGCGAGCGTGGCCAACATCAGTGGCCAGGATCGCGCAGCGGAATTGGCGTGAGAGCTAACTTGCATGGTATCTAGGGTCCTACACGCAGCCGGAGCTCGCGTTGTCCATCCTCACGTTCGTAAATGAATTGTTGTCGATCGACCTGGGCCAAAATATTCAGCACGCGATTTTGCCAAATGCCATGCGTAATCAAGTGCGGATTGGCGCGCACCGCATCGCGTACGGACAAGAATAGGTCCGCATCGGCGGCCGCCTGGCTGATGATCCGCTGCTGCGCGGCTTCCGCTTCGGAACGCAATCGGGCCACTTGGCCTTGCGTTTCATTTTCAAGTCGGGCGGCGTGCGCGCGCGCAGCACTAACGGCACGACTGCGATCCTGTTCTGCTTCAATGACAGCCTCAAAGGCTGCTGCGACCTGCAGCGGCGGCGCCACGCTGATCAGGTCGATACGCTGAATATCGACGCCCATATCCAACTGATGCAGGCGTTGTCGCAGCACCTGACTGACCTCGGCGCGAAACCCTTCAA
>SLCI01000013.1 GCA_007125875.1 Kiritimatiellia bacterium
CCGACAGCATCGCAACGGGTAGCAAGAATTTCTTCAAGCTCATATCTGACTCCTTCTGTTAATGACGACCATCCATTAGGAATGATCAAGTGCCTGTAACCAAGGTCGAAGTGTATGCGTCCGCTCGCCCGCACACAAGTGAATTTAAGGGCTTTTGGAGTACCCGTGTCGGCACGCTTGTAGGGCCTTCCGTTTCCCCCGGCAACTTGGAGTGCGCCGCTCTGCGGCGCTTTGGATCGAGCGCGGGAAGTCGGTTGAGTAGGGGGATCCGATTAAGGGTGGCGAGGAGGAGTGTATGTGACACGTCCCTGCCGCGTTCCATGTCGAGCGACGTTCCATCGGCATAGGCTGTTGGTGGTACATGAGATCCCTCGACTTCGCTCGGGATGACAACATCGCAGAAGGGTGTGTTTTTGGCACGCCCCCAGCGAGCTTGCCTCGCTGGAGCGAAAGCTTGGGCGATAGCCATGAGCTGATGGTGATGACAAAGGCTTGAGCGAGGGTAGAGCAGGCGCAGGACTCGCTCAGCCCGTTTGCGTTTCTCTAGTGCCGTCCACTCTTGACGAGCAGGGCGCAATTGGGTACCGCTAACTTTGATGAAAGCTGCTTCGCTGATTGCAGTCCGCCCCCTCTGGCTGAGTCTCGTGATTTGCCCGCTTCTTGGGCCTTCAACTTGGGCCGACAGCCCCCATCAGATACCGCCCGTCGTGGTCAGCGCCCGCGCTTGGCCCGAGCCCGCTGAGCATCTGCCCACCTCTGTTGCCGTGTGGCATCCCCAAATGCAGTACTGGTCACTGAATGGAGGCCTGACTAGCTGGGCCGATGAAACGCCCGGCATCTCGCGCACGGCGGACGGCCCTTGGGCCAGCGACCTCTCGATCCGGGGTCTGTCCGGTGACCGCATCGTGGTCACGCTCGATGGAGCGCGTTTGGCGACCGCAACGGATTTGGCGGCTCGGCTCGCGTTGATCGATGCGGCTTCCATCGAGCGGGTGGAAGTGTTTAAGGGGCCGGTGTCCGCACTATACGGTTCCGGTACACTTGGCGGTATGGTCAATGTGGTATTGGCTTCGCCGGTGTACACCATTGAACCGACCGTGCAGCAACGTCTGCGCTTGGGTGCCCTGCACAATCCGGACGGATATATGGCGCATTATGGCGTCACGCATAGTGGGCCGAGTCAGTACGCGTCCGCCAGCCTGACCGCGCGCGATGCGGATGCCTATCGCGACGGAGACGGCAATCGCGTCCGCAACACTCAGTTCGCCGATCAGGCCCTCACCCTACGCGTTGGACAACGATGGAGTAACGCAGCAGACTCGGATGTGCTGGTCCAACTTCATCGCGGCTCGGATATCGGTATTCCAGGCTCGGGCAGCGCTCCGCTGCCCGCACGCGCGGACGTCACGTATGATGAGGCGCATCGCCTGCTGGTGGCCCTCAACAATCGATTGGCGGTCGATGGCGCCCACTGGCAGGCCAGTCGATTGAGTCTCTACTTTCAACAGATTGAGCGCACCGTCCGGATTGATAATTTTCCAGCCGGACCCATCGAGCGGATTCAGCCAGTCGGTCGTCACGACACATGGGGGGCGCGATGGCTGAATCATCTGGAGTGGGGCGATCATCGTGTCGGTGCCGGTGTGGAGACGTGGCGCCGGGAACTGGATTCCACCCGTGACCGATTTTTCGTGGATGGCTCCGTGCAGTCCGACCGGCCATTGCCAGAGGCAAGCGAATGGTCCTATGGTGTATTCGCCGAAGATCGTTGGAGCCTACATCCAAACTTTACAATCGTCGCCGGAGCTCGCTTGGACGGGTTACGCATTGAGAATCGGGCCACGCCGCAATGGGACGCGGACGCTGAGCAGGACGTGAATTGGAACGCGCATGCCGGATTCCGCTGGAACGCCACCGAACATTGGGCGCTACGTAGTGTGGCGGCAGCCGGCTATCGAGCGCCTTCGATAGAGGAGCGCTATCAATTTCTTGTGCTCGGCGACGGCCAAATCAAACTCGGTAATCCTGACCTCGACGCCGAGCGCTCCAGCTTTTGGGAGGTTGGCGTGAATTGGGATCAACACCAGTGGTCCGCCGAGTTGACCGGGTTCGTTAACGCCTTGCGCAATCGTGTTGGAGAAGAGCGCGTCGATGAATCCACCCTGCGCAACGCCAGCATCGATCGCGCCCGCATTTATGGCATGGAGGCGGAGGCACGACGTCAACTGAGCGATCAGTGGGGCGCGCATGCTTCACTGGCTTGGCTGCAGGGCGATGACCGCACGAGCAGGGAACCGCTACCCGATATCGCGCCGCTGACCGGTTCGCTTAGTGTCAGCTATCGCCCCGCCGAGGCGTGGGTTGCCCGTGCACGCGGCGTCTTCGCTGCCCGACAGGATCGGGTACCGGACGGCACCGAGGAAACGCCCGGTTCGGCGCGCGTGGATGTGTCCGTCGCATACACGCTCGAGCGCGGCCCGGCCACGCATCAACTTCGACTGACCGTGTTAAACGTCGCCGACACCGCTTGGCGGGATCATCTTTCTACGTGGCGCGGCAGCCCGCACAACGAACCCGGCCGGTCCATACAATTAGCGTGGGAAGCAAGCTTCTAGCGGCTATGTTGAGGAGTTTCCAACGATTGGAAAAACCGCCAAAAAAGTTTCCAACGACTGGAAAAAAGGGCGCAAAAAGTTCCAACGATTGGAAAACTGAGGAAAATTTCTTCCAATGATTGGAAAAAGATGGGGTGAGTGACGGGACTCGAACCCGCGACATTCAGGACCACAACCTGACGCTCTAACCAGCTGAGCTACACCCACCGCACGATGTAATGGGCCTATATACTATGCGATCACAAGCTTGGCAAGTGATTTGCCTTTTATCAAAGGCCATGCTCACTTGGACCTATGCGGCTCATCCGGAGGATTCGCCTTCGCGTGATGGGACCGGTAGGGCGAGGCATCCCTGCCGAGCCGCGATACACAATCGGAGGTCGTAATGAGAATGGCTGCTCTTACCAGCCCAAGACGTTGGTGAGAAACCAGAAGCCCGCCCAATTGGCGATCAGGCTGTAGAAGCTGGCGGCGGCATCGTCCAGCGTGATGCCGGCTCCGCCGGGAATTCTTTCGAATTGGCGCGCGGGCGGGAGTTTGAGGATATCGAAGAACCGGTTGCTGCAAAATGCCATCGGTAGCAGCCACCAGTACTCGCCGATCATGGGCAGCAGGCCCGCGAGACAGATAGGGAAGGTGAGGAATTCGTCCGCCACGATGCGTCCGTCGTCCTTCTTTTTGTACACGCTCTCGGCCACGTCGCAGACGGGGATGGAGATCAAAGTGAGACCAATGCAAGCGGCGATGTATGCGGCCAGCGAGAGGTCGAGCGCGTACAGGCCGAGTACGATCACTACGCCCCAAATGGAGCCGACGGTGCCGGAGGCGAACGGGCTGTAGCCGAGACCGAATCCGGCGGCGAAAAAAGTCACGCCGCCCTTCACGGGGCCAGCGGCTTTGATTTGTTCCAAGCTCATAATGATTCTCCTCTGTCCCCGAACGAAAACCGTAGGGTGCGATATCCATCTTGCTGATCGAGCCAAGCCCGAATGGGGCCGAGATCTTCCATGAGGTCCAGCCACCCGCGCATGGCGCTCAATCGTTCCCGTTGTTCACGGGTGCCGCGCTGATCCTCGAACATCAACTTCATCGAGTACGCCGAGATCGCCATGCGCAGCGTTGAGGCGCCGGCGCGGATATCCCAGAACGCGTGTGCGGCGGCGTCGCCAGTTTGCAGGCCGGGCTGCCACCCTCCGTCATCCGCTTCCACCAAGGCCTCGGGACGATGATAACGGCCGACCAAGCGGATGAGCGGGCGTGATTGCGTGCTGATGACGAACCAGTCGTCGATGATCGTGTAGGCGACTTGCTCGCGGCTGCGGAAGCGTGCGTAGGCGGTATTGGTGGTGCTCTCGACAATATAGAGCGGGAGCCCCTCAACTTCACGTTGCGCGGCAACCAAGCCCCAGCGCCAGTGCGCGTTCAGTTGGTCCAACAGTTCTTGCACGCGCGCAAACGTTTCGGCGTGATCGTTGATTGGCCAAGCCAGCGTAATCGAAGGGACAGAGATGCCGAATATCGAGCCGGCGAAGTCACCACCGGTGACGGCGGCCAGCACGGGGCCGGTCGGTTCGGTCTGATAGAGTCCTTGCAGAATTTGGCTGCCATAGATCGGTAGCCGGTTCTGCATGAACGTGTATAGCGCGTCGGGCTCCGCACCGAGCATCAGGAAGGGCAGGCCGCCGAAAATGCGCGAAGGAATCTCAATATCCGGCGTGCCGATTCGAGGCCAGTCGCCGGACTCGTGTGTGCTGATGTGTCCGGCCAAGCCGTTGGTGTCGGCCTGCGAGAGTGCAAAGTTGTAATAGGTCTCGCCGCCATCAAGGTCGAGGCCGCGAAACCAGCCGAAATCCAATTCCGTCTCCTCATCGGGCGTTCGCAAGACGTGCTCGATCGGGAAGCGGGTGGTGAGGCCATCGTAGACGTCGAGGATGTGGCGTACCGCATGGGGATCCGTAGAATAGACGCCAATGAGCACGCCTTCAACAAGGGCAATCGATAACTGTTCGCGTCGCGTGTCGTCGGTTTCAACCAGCCAGTAGACGTTGCCGCCATGGCGCGGTTCCATTTGAAAACCGCTTAAGCGACCGCGTTGTAGTAGCCAGCGTAGGCGGATGCTTTCGCCCCCAATCCAGCCGGCAAGGATCCAGGCCGGCTCGTGGGTGGGGCCAAGCGCGGGACTGTGCGCAATCAGTACATCGCGCGCGAGCAACTTGTCGAGCCATGGGCGAATGTCGCCGTCGCCGCTCCATTCGTTAATTTCGTCCATGTCGAGGCCGGTCGAGGCCAGGAAGGTTTCGATCAGAGGATTGCCCGTGAAGGTGTCCCAGCGCTCGGCGAGCAAGCGGTGATGGCTCATATAGACGCTATTATCGGGGAGCAGGCGATAGAGGGCTTGGGGGCGATAGGGCACATGAAAGAACCAGTACAGGGCCG
>SLCI01000224.1 GCA_007125875.1 Kiritimatiellia bacterium
CCCTGCAACCTGCAACCTTCAACCCAAAACCCCGCCTCCTCTCCTCATCAGCGCTATCCGCGTCATCCGTAGTTCTCCCAACGAAAAACAAAAAACAAAGAACGAAGAACGCGGCGAAGCCGCGTTCTCACGCCTTCAGCGCGACGACCTGATTAAAGACCGGTTGGCCCGGCTGCGATAGCTTGTGGTCGGCACAGAAATAGCCGGTTCGTTCGAACTGAAACGCGTCGCCGGGCGCGGCCTCCAGCAGGGTCGGTTCCACGCGCGCTTCCACCACCCGCAATGAATCGGGATTGAGGAAATCGGTAAATTCCCGCTCTTTGTCTTCCATCGGATCCGCGACGGTGAACAGGCGCTGATAAAGGCGCACCTCGGCCTGTTGCGATTGCGTTGCGGAAACCCAGTGAATGGTCGCCTTCACTTTGACCTTGGTCTCGGGCGGATCCCAGCGGCAATGCAGGGCACGAATCTCACCCGTCGCCTCATCCTTCTCGACGGACTCGCAGGTAATGAAACCCGCATAGCGCAGGCGCACACTCTTGCCCGGGGCGAGTCGGAAATATTTCGGTGGCGGTTCCTCGGCAAAATCGGCGCGCTCGATATAGATTTCCTGGGTGAACGCCATCGGACGCGTGCCCGCCTGTTCGTCTTCCGGGTTATTGATGGCGTTAACCATGCGTTCGGATTCGTCCGGAAAATTCGTGATGACCACCTTGATGGGGTCCAATACCGCCATGCGCCGTAACGCATGCTTGTTCAGATCCGTGCGCACGCAGTGCTCGAGCAGTTCCACTTCGGTGGTGCTATCGAATTTGGTTACACCGATGGTCTCGCAGAACTGGCGGATAGCCGCCGGAGGATAGCCGCGACGACGCATCCCGCACAAGGTCGGCATACGCGGATCGTCCCAGCCCTCAACGCGACCCTCCTGCACGAGTTGCAGCAGGCGCCGCTTGCTCATCACGGTGTAGCTGAGATTCAGTCGCGCAAACTCGATCTGTTGTGGATGACACGGAACCGAGATGTTGTCCAGAATCCAGTCGTACAGCGGACGATGCACCTCGAATTCCAGCGTGCAAATAGAGTGGGTGATGCCTTCGATCGCATCCGAGATGCAGTGCGCGAAGTCGTACATCGGATAAATACACCACTGGTCGCCGGTGCGATGGTGATGGAAGCGCTTGATGCGATAGAGGACCGGATCGCGCATATGCAAATTGGGCGAAGCCATATCAATTTTGGCGCGCAAGACGTATTCTCCATCGGCAAACTCGCCGCTGCGCATGCGACGAAGCAGATCGAGGCTCTCGGCAACCGGACGATTTCGTGACGGGCTTTCCTTGCCGGGCCGGGTGGGCACGCCGCGGTAGTCCTTGAACACTTCCGGCGACAGCGTGCAGACATAGGCCTTACCGTTCTCGATTAGTTCCTCGGCATAGGTGTAGAGCTGCTCGAAGTAATTGGAGGCAAAGTAGTGGTGCTCGCCCCAGTCGAAGCCCAGCCAGCGGACATCCGCTTCGATCGCATCGACATACTCGACATCCTCGGCGGCGGGATTGGTATCGTCGTAGCGCAGGTGACAGCGACCACCGTATTCTTGCGCTAGGCCAAAATTGAGGCAGATCGATTTCGCGTGCCCGATATGCAGGTAACCGTTCGGTTCCGGCGGAAAGCGGGTGATGACGCGTCCTTCATTTTTGCCGGCCGCGCGGTCGCGGTCGATCGCTTGGCGAATAAAGTGACGCGGCGCTGTGGCTTCGCTCTCGTTGGCGGATGGTTGCTCGTTTTTCATGGCGGTGTAGCCTATTGATCCGCGTCGCGTTTAGCAAAATGTTTCGCGCGTGCGCTGCATTCGCGTCAATACGCGGTCCCGGCCCAGCACCGCCAGCATGTGGAAGAGACTGGGGCCTTGCGGAATGCCCGACACGGCGATGCGGACGGGGTGAATCAGGTCGGCGGGCTTCACGCCGCGCTCCTCCGCGAGTTGGCGCAGCGCCTGCTCGGCGGTTTCGGCGTTGAAGTCCGGCAACGCGGCATAGGCGGATTCCAGCGCCGCCAGTAAATCGAGGGCGCCCTCTTTTTGCAGTCGCTTTTGCACCGCGGCCTCGTCATAGGCATAGTCATCCGTGAAGAAGAAGCCGGCCATGGCCGGAATATCATCCCAGCGCTTGATCCGCTCTTCCATTACGGTAATCACGGCGTCCAGATACTCCGCGTCAGCTTGTGCCGCCGGAATCGCCTGCGTATATTGCGCGCGATGCACGTCGCGTGGCAGGGCACGCAGATGTTCGCCGTTCATCCATTCGAATTTCTTCCAGTCGAATTGCGCCGCGCTCGATTGCACGCGATCCAGGCTGAAGGCCTCAATCAATTCCGCCCGCGTGAATACTTCGCGATCATCACCGGCCGACCAGCCCAGCAGTACGAGATAATTGAACAGCGCCTCCGCGAGATAGCCGTTGGCGCGGAAATCGCCCACAAAAGCGGCACCGTCACGCTTGGAGTAGGGTTTGCCTTGCGCATTCACGATCATCGGGAGATGCGCAAACTTCGGAACCGGCGCCCCTAGCGCCTGATACAGGGCGAGATGCCGGAAGGTGTTTTCGACGTGGTCGTCCCCGCGAATGACGTCGGTCACCTGCATGTGAATGTCGTCCACTACGTTGGCGAGATGGAAGACCGGCGAGCCGTCCGAGCGCACGATCACAAAATCCTGTAGGTGCTCGGCTTTCTTGGTGAGTGTGCCCTTCACACCGTCGGTGAATGACATATCGCTGCCGGGCATGCGGAACACGACTGCTTCGCCGCGTCCGGTGCCGCCCTTGTCGGATTTGTACGCGTGTCCGTCCGCCAGCAACTGTTCGGCGGCGGCGAGATGTGCTTCGCGGCGTTGCGATTGGTACACTGGGGTTTCGTCTGTGTCCAAGCCGAGCCAATCCATCGCATCGAGTACCGTCTGCACCGCTTCCGGCGTGGAGCGCTCGCGGTCGGTGTCTTCCATTCGCAGCAGGAATAGACCGCCGTGGTGTCGCGCGTAGAGCCAGTTGTAGATGGCCGCACGCATATTCCCGATATGCACGTGACCGGTTGGACTGGGAGCAAAGCGAGTTCGAATCATGAGGCCACCTGATCGTTATTAGTCAGCGCGTCGGGATGCACGGCGTCGCGCCATTTCTCAAAATGCGGCAGGGCGGCGTGCCGGGTTAAGTCGAAGCCCAACGGCGTAAGCGAGACGTAACCGTCGTCCAACGCTTGCAGGTCAGTATCAGCTGGGTCCTCGAGCAGCGCCATTTCGCCGTCCATCCAATAATAGGCGCGCCCGCGCGGATCGGTGCGGCGTTCAAATGTCTCGATATAGCGGGAACGGCCCATGCGCGTGATGCGGGTACCCTGCAGTTTGTCGAGCGGGATGTTGGGGACGTTCACGTTCAGTAAAGTTTCTTGTGGCAGGCCGTCGGACTGCAGGCGGGCCACCATTTCGCGCGCGACGCGCTTGGCGGTATCCCAAACCGGATCCTTAAAGGTCGCCAGCGAGATGGCCATACTGGGGATGCCGAGGATCGTGCCTTCCGTGGCAGCGGAGACGGTGCCCGAATACAAGACGCTGATGCCGGCGTTGGGGCCCAGGTTGATGCCGCTGATCACAAAGTCGGGCGGCTCGGGCAGCAGCGCGCCCAAGGCCAGTTTGACGCAGTCTGCCGGTGTGCCGTCGACGGCGTAGCCGAAAAATGCGCCGTCCTTGTAAACCTTCTTGGTTTTGAGCGGATCGTAGATGGTGATGGCGTGTCCGACCGCGCTGCGTTCGTATTCGGGGGCCACGATGTGTACCTCCGCCATATCGCGCAACGCCTCGTAAAGCGCGGCGAGTCCGGGCGCGTGGATGCCGTCATCATTGCTGAGCAGTAATCTCATGGTTCTTCTGTGTCCAAATCATTTTCTTCGGGGTTGCTGGCGTCGTCGACATCCGTCGGCGCGCGTTCCCCGAGTTTTTGTTGTACCAGCGCGGCTAGGGCGCAGGGATCCGATGGGATATCGGTCAAGCGATGCAACGAGATGAAGAGCGTATTGTCAAGTGATTCGCCGGGGGCCAGCACCTTTTCCACGCTCAGGCTTTCAATTTCGACGTACCCTAAGTCGGCATTGGCGAACATTTCGATTTTGCAGCCGCCATCGGGGTAGGGGCCTTCCTGGCCGCCCGGTTCCGTGCGCTGAATAATCAGCGTGTCCCCTTGCAGCGCGGCGATCCAGCGCCGCTCCGAGTCCGAGCCTAACTTGTGCTCGCCTTCGATGCCGCCACGGTAGACCGCGACATTATCGCAGTGGTGTAGTAGATCCGGCGGAGGCGGGTCAAAGAGGAGTGGCTTCAAGCCGTCTTCAAAGGCGGAGTCCGCGTCTGTAGGCATAAATATGTAGTCGGCGCCATCGAGTTGGCTTAGTTGCCAGAGGGTCACCGGAACATCCGACTCGGCCAAGCGTTCCAATCGCTGGTCTACAATCATGGTGGGCTCGGTCGGGTGTAGGCGGACTGTGCGATGAACGCGGACATGCAGCGGCGCGCCAAAATCCTCGGTGATCAGGCTGTGAATTCGGCCGTCCTCCGTGCGCCAGGCGCGTCCGGTCCAAGCGCGACCATCGAGCAAGCCGGAGGGTGGCCAGTTGCCGGGTTGGAACAGCGGCCAGTGCGGCTGTGAGACTGGCCAGATCCAGTCGCCACCAAAATTGACCCAGTCGTCGGACGCCACATCGGCGGCCACCTGGCCAAACAGGTCAGGATCGAGGCGTAATAGATTTTCGCCGTCCGCCCAGCCGAGGTGCGCGATCCGCCCGATTTCCGGGACCAATACCACGCGGATTTGATCGTTATTTAGGGCGTACGCATTGGTCCAGCCCTTAAAATCGGTCGAAGCGATCGGGGCAACCGGCACCGGATCAGGTTCTCTCGTTTCCGCTGAGCCCAGTGCAGGCAATTGCATGGTAATCCCCCAGATCGTTAACCCGTATATGATAAATAGCTTGTTCATGCGC
>SLCI01000160.1 GCA_007125875.1 Kiritimatiellia bacterium
CTGCACACGCGGCGTATTCATTTTGGATTGCGGGATTTCCTGTACCTCGCGGGCCGGCAGATAAATCCGAAATGCAGAGCCCTTACCGAGCTCGCTCTCAACCTCGATAAAGCCCTCATTTTGTTTCACGATGCCATAGATGGTGGACAAGCCGAGTCCAGTGCCTTGTCCCGTTTTTTTGGTGGTGAAAAAGGGATCAAATAGGTGATTGCGAAGCTCTGTGTCCTCGGGCAGACCGCAGCCGGTGTCGCTGACACTGAGCAATACATATTGCCCCGGCGGGATCGTATCCTGCGGACCGGTGACCGGTTCATCAAACGACACATACTGCGTCTCGATTTTAATCGAGCCTGCCCCCGTGATGGCATCGCGTGCGTTCACACATAGATTCGTCAATATTTGGTCTACTTGGGAGGGATCAATAAAAATCGGCGGCACGTGCGCACTCGGGCACCAATCCAGCTCAATATGCTCCCCAATCAGACGCCGCAACATCTTCATTATGCCCGGTATGGTTTCATTGAGATTCAGGACGCGAGGCTCAACCGGTTGCTTACGAGCAAAGGCCAATAGCTGCCGAATCAGACCAGCCGAGCGCTCGGCTGCTTTCGTGATTTGATGTAAGCCGTCCTGTAGTCGCTCGCTCAGATCCGGCTGTTTAAGGGCCAGGCCCGCTTCGCCCAATATAACCATCAACATATTGTTGAAATCATGCGCCACGCCCCCCGCCAGTCGGCCGACAGACTCCATCTTTTGTGCCTGCGCAAACTGCTGTTGGAGTTGTTCCCGCTCCGCCTCGACGCGTTTCTGTTCTCGCAGGTCGACATCAATACAAAAGAACTCAGCCTCCTGCCCCGGCACCTGCACCAGCGCATAGGACGAATAAACCGGTATCAGCGTTCCATCTTTCTGACGGAGTTTGATCTCATAGGCAGCCGGTAACTCGCCCTTCTCGGCGAGACGACGCAGATCAGCCAGCAGCTCTTCATGCAAGGCTTCCGGGACAAAGCCAAGATCCAGCATGTTCCGTCCTATCGCCTCCTCGGCGGTGTATCCATAGAACGTTTCCGAGGCCCGATTCCAGTAGCGGATTGTACCATCCAGCGCATAACCCTGCACGGCCACCGTCGCAACGTTCTGCAAGAGTTCCTTGAAGCGCTGCTCGCTTCGACGCAAGTTCTCAACCGCCTCTTTTCGATCGGTAATGTCCCGCACAATCGTCAGCATTAGATCACTACCGATCAAAACCGCTCGGCCTTCGAACCACCGTGTTCCATCAGGAAAATCGAGCGGATACTCGAAAAGCTGAATCTGCTTCGTAGCGATCAAGCGCTCCATTACTTCCATCGTTAAGGTGGCCAACGCTTCAGGCAGAACGTCTCGTAAATGTTTGCCCAAAAACTTATCCGGTGCCTCCAATAAGTTCGGATCAAGTTGCGAGCAGGAGTAGTCAATAAAGTAACCTTCGCGATCGATCACAAACATCATGTCCGGGATCGCATTCAGCAGGGCGCGATTCTTGCTCTCGCTATGCTGCAGTGATTCTTTAGCGGCCTGTCCCTCGATGGCGAGCGCCGCGATATCAACCGCCCAGGCGGCAAAGCGCAGATGATCAGGCGAGGGCCCACCCACATGACGATGATAATTTGCCAAGGTGCCCAGCACCTCACCAGCAGAGGAAATGATCGGCATCGACCAACACGCCTTCAAGTCATGTTCGCGCGCCTTTTCGAGGTACTGCGCATGAGGCTGCCAACAGGGATCGTTCTGAATATCGGCGGCAATCGTGAGTTTGCGTGTGTACGCAGCCGTACCGCAGCTACCCACCCGGGGTCCCACCGACACACCGTATGCCAAGATCGCATTATAATCCTCCGGTAGACTCGGCGCTGCTGCGGGAAATAACTGATTATGCTGCGGATCGTACAGCAAGATAGATGAGCGGATATTTTCGTCCATCTCTTCCGTAAAACGGCAAAGAGCGGCTAACACCTCAGACAAGGGGCGACCTTGCGCAATCATCGAGAGACTGGTATTGCGGGTTTCAAGTTCCTTCTGGCGCCGCTCATTTTCGGCGGTGGCTGTGCAGGCCGTGCAAGCATGTGCGAGCTTCTTGAACAAAATCGTGAGGGAGCTGATAAACTCGTCATCCCAAGGGCTACCACTCCGCTCCAAAGCGATTACCCCGAATCCGGACAAGTCCACCAAGAGCGTAGTCTTCGATTCCTCCTCTTGCACGAGAGGCAGGCGTTGCGCCCAGCCATCCCATTCTTTCACGTCCGTTGGAAGACCAATCCGCTGCACAGAAGGTAGCAGAACCGGCGTTTGAGATGAGGATTCAGGCAAGGTTACGAGCGGCTGCCAGTGCAGTGCTCCGTCCGCTATGTCCGCTTTTGCGCGAAGCACTTGAGCTGCGCTACACTCCAGCAGCCGCAACATCTCCGTTACCGTATCCCATAGCATCTCTTCGAGATTCAGCGACGCACCAATGCGCAGCGATATCTCCAGTAGAATTTCAGTTCCCCTAGACGGCTGCATATTGACACTTGATTAGTCCTGCACGGACAGTGTGTCAAGATCGTTCGTCGAGCGTGAGCCACGTGTCGTCTACCTGGCCTCAACACTCACGGCCTACTTGATCACGCTCTGGACGATTCGCAAGGAACTCGGCGCGCGTTGTGCGTTGAAGATCGCTGGCCGCCAAGCCTAGACAGCGATTGTGAGCACAGTGATGCTGACTTGGCTAGTGGCACGGTAAGCTGAATTAGCAGGAAAATGCCGAGCTGGGGGCTCGGCATTCAACCAGCGCCCCGCCGATACACCCGTGGCTATCTCCCACACTACGATTCAAACTATATCCACCAGTTCATTACCTTCCGCCTCGCCGATTCATTGCCACAAACAAAACTCTACGAACTGGAGGAGGAAATTCGTGTCTATCCCATCGCCCGGCAGGACGTTGAGCGGCGCAAACAGATCGAAGCTTGGCTGGATACCGGCATGGGTTGTTGCGCCCTGCGTCATCCAAAGATGGCCGCAGTCATGGTAGAGACGTTGCTGAAGTTTGATCGCGATCGCTATCAACTGTGCGCATGGTGTGTCATGCCCAACCATGTGCATGCACTGATCAGGCCCGAAGCGGCCTTGGCGCGCATTATACAATCTTGGAAATCGTACACCGGTCGATGGGCGCTAGCACATAATGCCGAGCTAGGGCTCGGCGTTCCCGGGAAGGCCTTTTGGATGCGGGAATACTGGGATCGCTATATAAGGGATGATCGCCATTATCGGAGCGTGGTGAATTATATTCATAATAATCCGGTAAAAGCCGAGCTGTGTGAACAGCCGGGAAACTGGAAGTGGTCGAGCGCGCATTTTGTATAAGAGCCGAGCTGGGGCTCGGCGCTCCCAGGGCATTTTCTAAACGCTCGATTCCGCCTACCTGGGAACGCCGAGCCCCAGCTCGGCATACTTCTCACGGCCCGCCACATCGACCAGCTTGCCTAATTTCACCACCCAAGGAGGGGTCACGATCTACCTGTCGTTTCACACAATTTTCGGCATGCCAGCTTGACATATTCCAGCGGAACGGCGCAGGCTGGAACGATCGTTGGGGGTGGCCGAGTGGCCTGAGAGTACACCCCAATTACCTGATCCGGATCATGCCGGCGTAGGGAAACGGTTGAAATCAGTATGACACCAGCCGTTGGTCTGTATGGACCGGCGGCTTTTTTTATTGGAGATAGAGGATGAGCGATGTGCCCTTTGATGCCTATGCGGATCAGTATGATTATTGGTTTCTGGCCAATAAACAGGTTCTGGATTCTGAAGTAAAACTATTGGCGTATGCATTGGGCGAAAATCCGGGGCGCTGCCTGTCGGTAGGTTGCGGTAGTGGCTTGTTTGAGACCTGCCTCGCGCGGGATTATGATCTCCACATCAAGGAGGGCGTAGAACCCTTCGAGGGCATGCGTGCGATTGCGATCAAACGCGGGCTCGACGTCCAGGCCGCATCCGCCGAAACCATGTCGTTGTCCGAGGCGGCATACGACACCATTATTTTCAATGGCTGCTCCAGCTATCTGGCCGACCCCGCAGCCGCTTTTGAAAAGGCACGAAGCGCGCTCAAGCCGGGCGGCCGCCTGCTGGTGCTGGACGTGCCAAAAGAAAGTGCCTATGGCCTACTATATAATTTTGGCCGTGCAACCGGAGGCTGGTCGCATCCTGATCTTCAGGGTGTCACGCCAGAAAAGATTTATCCGTTAGAGTTTGTCCAAGCCGCGCAATGGACGACTACGCCCGCCAAGATTAAACAACTTGAAGCACTCGGCTTTCACTCCATCACCACAGCTCAAACACTTGTCCGTCACCCGGTTTACACCAATGACGAGGTTGAGGAGCCGATCCCCGGCTTTGACCGGGGCGGTTACGTCTGTATCACGGCTCATCAATAACAGTACGCGCGAGAGACTGACCAAGGCCCCACGCCAAATACCTCGTTTACCGATTGAGTAGATCCGGGTATTTGCCTTTTGAGGTCTCATCATGAAACGAATCATTATCTGCTCCGACGGTACATGGCAGTCACCGGAAAGCGATCACCCCACGCATGTCATGCGGTTGGCGCGGGGCATCGCGCCGAACGATGCCGATACGTGCAAACAAGTGGTGTATTACGATTGGGGTGTGGGCACGGAGAGTAATCGTATACGTGCTGGAGCAACTGGTGCCGGCATCGACAAAAACATTATGGATTGCTACCGCTTCGTGGTGCACAACTACGATCTCGGCGACCAACTCTTCTTCTTCGGATTCAGTCGGGGCGCCTACACGGTACGTTCCCTCGCTGGTTTCATTCGAAACTGCGGCGTTTTAAAGCGCCCGCATGCTGCTCGCATACCGGAAGCCTACGAGCTCTATCGCGGCCGCGGAGCCTCCACCGCTCCATCCCAAAGTCGATCCCGCAGTTTTCGCAAAAAGTATGCCGTGGCTGATCAGACGAACA
>SLCI01000149.1 GCA_007125875.1 Kiritimatiellia bacterium
ACTCTAAAGCAACACGGATGAAAGAATAATCACGGGCGCTCAACTTCTATCCGGTAGTAGATGAGATCGTGTGGCACGCTGGCTGGCAGAGACAGAGAATTGCCGTCGCCAATCAGCGGTTCACCTTCGAAGACCCAATGGGGTGCGAGCAAGTTCGTGGAACTCTGGATACGGTAGCGTCGGCCGTCGACGGACTGAAATCTCAGCCCGGTCCCCTCGCCCATGCGATCCAGTCGCAACGCGGACTCTGGATCGAGCGGCGAAGTGCCCGCGATGTACTCCTCCCAATTGGTCATCCCGTCGCCGTCATGATCGTCCTGAGCCCGTGTCCGATCTGCGGCATTACCCACTACCGTATCGAAATGGCCAAGCATCCACCAATCGGGAATACCATCGCCACTACTATCCATATCTCCCACGCGTTGCACCGCGATGCCCGCGACGCGCGGGTTCTGCACGTTAGGCTCGAAATGAATCCACAACGGACTCTCCACTACCTGCTGCGTATAAACCATTTGCAACGGGATCGATTGCCCACCGGCTAGCGCATAGATGTCTTTATTTTCGATCACGGTCTCGTCCTGAATGGTGACGTCGAATAGACGCTGGTTGGGACCGCTCACCCAGTTCTCCGCTTGCAGCAAGGTGATCTCGTAGACGCCGGGCGGACAATCGAATCGGTAACTGAACTCGCTGCCGTCTGCTCCGTAGCGCTCGCGCTGATAGAGTGACTGCGCATCGCTGCAGATCCCGGCAATGCTGTTGGGAATATTGCCGGCCGTGCCACCCACATAACCAAACGATCCAAACGCATACGCCTGATCCGCCAGCCAGGTCTGGCCGCTGCAGTCGATCACGGGATTGGGGTTGCCGGCACTGATCCGATATACATAGTCGGTCGGCTGATTGAATAGCCGCACATCCCGGCTGACCACGCTTGAAATGTTTCCGGCGGTGTCAATGGCGCGCACGGCCAGCGTCTGGGTGCCGTTGCGCAACCATCGCGTATCAAGCGCCACACTCCATTCGTCTGTGCCCGAGGCCGCCATCCATTCATCTGTACCCACGCGAAACTGGACGAGCTCGACCCCGACGTTGTCTGTCGCGGTCCCGGAAACGGAAACGATACCCGACAAGACCGCATCGGCCTGCGGCGAAAGCATCGTAACGATAGGCGGCTCGATATCTATGAAATCACTATCGCCCGTAACGAAAAAGGTCTCGAAGCCACCGTGCATGTGCAATGCATCAAACTGTTCAAACGCATTCGTTTCGATGCGGATGTCGTATCGCGTGAAGGCCGCGAATCCGGGTGCATCCGGCGTGAACGTTAGCGTGCGCTGATCCGCAGACCAAGTGAAGGTGCCGGAACGGTTCGGCGTGATGGTAAAGGCAGCCTCGACACTATCCGTATGCATGGTCTTGCTAAACTCGAGCTGCACGGCGCCAGACGCCGCCTGTCCTGTTGTCGCGTGCGCGGGCTGTTGCTGGACTACCACGGGATCCAGCGGTAACCAGCGTGATTCGGCAATAAACATTTTGGCATCGGTGCCCGGCACGGTGATGGGAGGGACCCCGGCGTGACCAACCGTGATCGTTTCCTCGGGATCCAGCAAGTTCACCAGCACTGTACCGGGGGCATACGACGTGGGGCGCGAATCCATGGTTTGCGCATTGGACGCGGTATTAAAGACAACCAAGATCTCTTCGCCATCAAGGACGCGGGCATACGCGAACAAACCCGGACCATGGGGTGTGGCCCAGCGATTCAGGTGCGCGCCACGCCGTAGCGATGGATAGAGTCGCCGGAAATTGTTCAGCTGCGCGATATGCAAAAAGGTGGGCTCGGTCATATTGAATCGGTCGCCGACTGAAGGTCCGCTGGAGGGGAATTGGCCATCGAACATGTTTTCGCGATTGTGCGGATCATCATCGCCATTAAAGTTTTGTTCCGTGCCGTAGTAGAGGCTGGGAATACCGCGCGAGGTATACAGAAAAGCGGTGGCGACATGCAGGCGACTGGTGTTGTTGTTGGCATTGTGCGGATGCATAAAGCGTGGCACATCATGATTATCGAGGAATGTTACTAGGCGCATCTGTGCATCTGGATGATAATGCTGTGCAATCGCGCTGTAATGATCTTCGATCTGTGACGTGTCCCCCTCGGCCCGGGCAAAGATGCTGTTGACGCGGAAATAGAGCGCAAAATCGAATACGGAATCGTTGGCATAGGCGCCACCGGCTTGCGTACCGGTATAGGAGCCCAGCTTACTGTGATCGCCATCATAGACTTCACCCAACTGGAAGAAGTTGGTTTTGCCAAAATCTTCGGCGTGGGTGCGAATGGCGGGGTTAAAGTGTTGCCAGAATCCCGTGTCGACATGCTTGACAGTATCGATCCTGAAGCCATCGACATTGCCCTGCTCAATCCAGTAACGATAGATTTCCACCATGTGCCGACGGACATAATCCGACGTGGTCCGCAAATCGTCGAGACCACCGGGAAACTCGCCCAGCACTTGCGGCGGATCGAACCACTGCCCGCCGATCGCGCCATGGTTGTGGTAATGAGTCAGTCGATGAAACGGCGGCGGATAGCGAAAGTTCGGGTTACGCCACTGGATCGGATATCCCTCCAAACTAAATGTGGTGTTGTAGGCGGGATCAGGACTGCCAATCAGGTTACCGCCATGGTTGCACACCACATCGAGCAGCACATATATGCCGCGCTCATGGGCACTGGCCACCATGCTGCGTAAGTCGTCCATGGTGCCCCAGTGTGGTGCCAACGAATAGAAGTCATAGGCGTGGTAGCCATGATAGGAGCCGTGGCCGACGTTCAGCACAATCGGGGAAATCCATATCGCGTTGGCACCGAGGGCTTTGATATAGTCGAGTTTCTTTTCAATACCGCGAAAGTCGCCGCCATGCACACGGGTGGGATGCGTGGGACTAAAAGAGGAAGGCGACAAGGTATTATTGGAGGGATCACCATCGTAGAAGCGGTCCGTAAAGATCTGATAGATATTCATATCGCGCCAGTCGGCCGGCGATGGATGCGCGGGCGGTGGTGTGCGATGAATCAGCATGCGAAACGGATTGGAACGGGCCGTTGATTCGTGTTGCGTCGTCACAGAATCGTGCGTGCTGTTGATATGCACATAGGTGGTGTCACGATCGAGATAGTCGATCCGGAAATAGTACTCCAGTGTGTCGCCGGCCTCGCCCAGATTTGACGGCAACGTCGCTTGAAAAAACTGATCATTGCCGGACACACTATGCAGCACCAAAGGTGCCGAGAGCCATGCGCCGGTCCCCTGAATTCGATAGAAGACCGCGCTGCCAGCCTCCACTTGTTGACCGGGTATGCCGCTGCTACCCTGAAATTGATTGCCAGTGTAGAGACGCAGCTCATGCTCAGGATAATACGCAAAGACCGGCTCACGCATCCAGTCGAGACCCGCCTGCGCATCCCATGGGCTATGCCAGGCATTACCAACGTTTCCCCAGCTCAACAAGGGCGTCATCAGACAAAGCAAGGCCACGCACCGGGCAAGGATAGTTCGATTTATATTAAACTCGGTTTGCATCAGTTGATCTCCTGGAAAACACCGCGATCTTTGCCAATCAAGATATATCCATTATGCTGTTTTGATCAGGGAAAGCTTATTGGACAGTCCAAATGGGTAATAAACGTGTTACAATTCGGGAATTAGCCGAGCGATCGGGCTATAGCAAGTCAACCGTCGCACTGGCGCTGCGCGGAGATGTGCGCGTCGCTGCCAGGACTCGAAACAAGATAACAGCGCTCGCAGAAAAACTCGGCTACCGTGTCAATCCAGTCGTTTCCCAATTAATGGCCGAGCTTCGCCAGCCCGGACAACAGGACTATCAAGCGACCTTGGCCATGATCAATCTGAACCCGGAGTCCACGATCCTTGATCGGTGCGGTGCCGCCCAAACGTGGGCCATACACGCGGAGCGCAGGGCATGGGAATTGGGGTATCGAGTGGACCGTTTCTGGGCTCATCAGCCGGAACTTTCGATTCAGGAACTGTCGAATATCCTCAAAGCGCGGTCGATTCACGGCGTGCTGATCATGAATTCCTCAGGCATGACGCATTTGCCCAAATCCATACATCCATTTTGTGAGATGTTTTCCTGCTTGGTCGTCGGGAACCGTATTGTCGATCCACCGCTAAACTTCGTCTGCAACGACCAATACAATACCGCGCTGGAAACCGTGAAGCGGATTGCGGCGCAAGGGGTTCGTCGACCCGGGCTCGTGCTCTGGCAAGGGTTGGATCAGTATGTGGAGTTGCGATTCTCCGGCGGTTTTCAGAAAGGTTGTGAACTGGCTTATCCCCGAAAGCGTAGTTTGCCCGTCTTGGCTGTTGAAGAGAATGAGCGAGAGAAATGGATCGCTTGGATGGCCAAGCACAAACCCGACGCCATCATCTGCATTAATGAATGGCCACAGCAATGGTTGATGGATAGCGGACTCGATTGCGCCTGCTTCACATTGGATTGCAACAAAATCGCCCACCCTATTCCTGGGATGGACCAGAACAATCCCATCATCGGTGCCGTCGCCGCCGAACAATTAATCGGACAAATCCATCGCCGCGAACAAGGCATCCCGGACGTCGCCCGCTGCGTCCTGATCGAGAGCACGTGGCGGGAGCCCAACCCATAAGGCCGCCCCTGTAATCTGGCTTCCAGTACGTTGCTGATCCATGGCGTTAAAGTTTCGTTGTCCGTATTTCAGGAGTGTACAAAGAAAAACGCCACAGCTTTTGGCTGAGGCGTTTCTCCATTAGTTGCTAAAGAAGCTTAAATCATTTGCCTGCGACGGGTGGCAAACAAGCCAAACAGTCCTGCGGCCAACAAGCCCATTGTCCCTGGCTCAGGAATCACGTCTTGCCATTCGTGGCCGCCGGGATTGTTAGCAGGAAC
>SLCI01000019.1 GCA_007125875.1 Kiritimatiellia bacterium
CCGGATGCGCGCCTATTGGAGCAGCTGACGTTGGTTGAGTTGGCCGGCGTCATGAGCCAAGTGCCGAACTATGTCGGCAACGATTCCGGGATCACGCATCTTGCCGCTGCGCTGGGCTTACGTGTGACCGCGCTATTCGGGCCCAGCAACGCAGTGCAATGGGCCCCTAAGGGTGACCGAGTGACATTGCTGCAAGCGCCATCAGGAAATCTCTCGGATATCGATTTGCGTGAAGTTGTTCGTGCCTCTGTGGTAGACTCATCGGCACGTGAATAATGAAACTCCCTTTCACACAGAAGATGTTGATGGATTGGGCCGGGCCGCGCGTATTCCGCGAGGCTCAGTCCCTTCACAATCAGGGGTACGTCCAGTCGGTCACATTTGAACCGCCGCTGGTCAGCGGGACGATTGCGCGAGGTAATCGTCCGCTCAAGAGCAGCCTGAAGATTTTGCGCGACGGAAGCGCAGAAAATCTTTGTCCCTGCTATGACAGCTCAGAGCGTGGCATCATTTGCTCGCACGCGATTGCATTATGTTTGGAATTGATTCGTCAAGCGAATGATCCCGATCGCCGTGCCAAGCTCGCCGAAGAGCAACGGCGCGCGGAGCGGTTGGCTGCGATTCGCGAAGAGGAATATATCCAGCGGGTGCCGAGCGACACGCCGGGCGCGATTCCCGCGACACTATATCTGGAATTGGGCAAGGACTGGCGAGATGGTGTGCGGATCGATAATGTGCCAGTGAAAATTCTGGTCGAGTATGAGCATCAGCGCATTCCGCCAGAAGATGTCCCGACCGACTTACCCTTACATTTTTCAGAGCGAGACGAATCGATCTTGTTCGTGCTCGAAGACATCGCCGGCGGACCGATCACCAACGAGTTGTCTCTCCCCGTCAGCGATTTCATTAATGTGTTCAAATTGCTGGAAGGACACATCATCCATGAGCAGGGATTAGCGATTCCCTCGACTGTGAATGGCATCAAAATGTCCTCGCGTTTGAGTATGGATTTGGATCAGGAGACCGGCGAACTCGTACTAATGGTCCACACGGCGCTGCCGCACCTTCATCCCGGCGACCAGTTGTTCTACATCGTGACGCGACGAGGCGGTTGGGTCTTTGGTGCAGATAACTTTTGGCCGTTAGAGAAGGTGCTGCCCGAGCCGCTGCATGCCATCTATGATGAGCCCATAACGGTCACGCGTGCTTCTATTCCGCGTTTTCTGCAAGTCGAACTGCCGGTGTTGAGCGCCTTGATGCCGATCGAGTACTTGGTCTCGCCTGATCTCTTCACGCTGGAGCCGGCCCAGCCGCGTTTCCGATTGGCGGTGCGAGGTAGTCCCGCCTCGTTGGCAGGGACCCTATACGCGGACTACGACGATATAGCGCTGGTAGCCTCGCGCAATAGCCCCGATGGTCAGTTTGCCTTGCCGGATCCCGAGGACATCCTGCGGTACACCGTCCGCAATCCAGAAGCCGAAGTGCGGGCATTGGCGCGACTCAGCGAAGTGGGCATGGATGGCGAGTACGGCGATGCGCTGTCCGATATCGTAGGCGCTCGCGAGGTGCTCAATTTCCTGGGCGGAGCCATACCCGCTTTGCGGCGACTCGGATGGCGCGTTGAAATGAGTGGCCGCATTTCCTCATTTATGGAGGAAGCCGACTTTGCTGCTCCGGTGGTGCAAGTGCAGTCATCTGGCGAAAACTGGTTTGAGGTCGGATTCCACTTCGAAGATCGTGACGGACAGAGCCTGTCGGAAGCGGATATTCGACGTGCACTGCGTCGCGGTGACTCCTACGTGGAACGCGGCGGTCGCACGATTTTATTAGATGCCGATGCGATTGAGTCGATGTCTGATGTCTTTCAGGATTGCGCTAGTCGCGAAGGCTCTGCGCCGGGCTCGTTCCGTCTTTCGTCGATGCATGCCGCCTACGTGCGGTCATCGCTGGACGCGCTGGATGGCGTTGATGTGGAGGCCGATCCGACGTGGCGCTCGCGGGCCGAGCAGCAAAACCGAATGCACGAAATGGAACCCGTGCCGCTCAGCAAGCCGTTGAATAAAATCCTGCGCTCGTATCAGAAAGAAGGCGTCAGTTGGTTGCGCTTCATCGAGAAGAATGGTTTCGGCGGCATCCTCGCGGATGAGATGGGTCTAGGTAAGACGCTGCAAACCCTCACGTGGTTGCAACTGAAGCGGCATCTGCCCGAAGCGGAGGGCAAGCCTGCCCTGATCATTTGTCCGACCAGCTTGGTGGGTAACTGGGCCGAGGAGGCCCGTCGCTTTGTCCCGGACTTGAATGTGTTGGAGGTTTCGGGTGCAGATCGTCACTCACGCTGGGAAGAGGTCGAGAACGCTGATTTGGTGATCACGTCCTATGCGCTATTGCGGCGGGATATTGACCAGTATCTCGAGCATACGTTTTCGGCGCTCGTGCTCGACGAGGCCCAACACATCAAGAATCGCTCGACCCAAAATGCTGTGGCCGCGAAAAAGCTGCAGGCGCTGCATCGCTTGGTGCTGACCGGTACGCCGATCGAGAATAGCGTGGCAGACTTGTGGTCGATCATGGACTTTCTGATGCCCGGCTATCTGGGGTCACACGAATCCTTCCGCCGCCATTATGAACAGCCGATTGCCGTGGGTGGCGCGTTTGCGGATGTCGCACAGAAAAAACTGCGTCGCAAGCTGCACCCGTTCCTGTTGCGTCGCCTGAAGCGGGAAGTGGCGAAAGACTTGCCGCCACGCATTGACCGCGTGGCCTATTGTCCGCTCAGCGCCGACCAACAACTCGTCTATCGCGAACTGCTCAACCAGTCGCGACGCGAAATCACGGCGCTGGTCGACAAGCAAGGCTTTAATCGGTCGCGTATGCAGATCTTGAAGACCTTGATGCGGCTGCGCCAAGTCTGTTGTCACATGGACTTGCTCAAGCTGGAAGGCGTGAAGAGCAAAGCGCCCTCCGAGAAGCTGAATCTGTTTTTCGAACTGGTTGATGAGGCGCTCGATGCTGGGCACCGCATACTGGTTTTCAGTCAGTTCACCTCGATGCTGGCGATTTTGCGACGCGAACTGGAACAGCGCAACCTGATGTATTGCTATCTCGATGGCAGCACCAAGGATCGCATGGCCGTGGTGCACACCTTCAATACCGAGCGCTCTATCCCGATCTTTTTGATCAGCCTGAAGGCCGGTGGCACCGGGCTGAACTTAACCGGCGCGGACATGGTGATTCACTATGACCCGTGGTGGAATCCGGCCGTCGAGGATCAAGCCACCGATCGTGCGCACCGAATCGGTCAGCACCGCACCGTGTACAATGTGAAACTGATCACGCGCGAGACGGTGGAGGAAAAGGTGCTGGCGATGCAGAAAAAGAAAAAAGCCGTCATCTCCGCCACGCTGGCCAGCGACGATCAAGTGCTCAGCAAGCTCAACTGGGAAGACATTCAGGAATTGCTGGCGGAGTAGGGCGGAAAGCATATGCTCAGTTATTCTCTCTGTGCTATACTTTGATGGATGAAAAGCAGAGTCTATGTAGAAACCAGTGTGATCAGCTATTTGACTGGTCGGCCTTCTCGAGATCTAGTGGTCGCGGCTCATCAACAGTTAACTCGGGAATGGTGGGAGTCGCGTGCTTCGCTATTCAAGCTGTTTATTTCAGAATTGGTGATCCAGGAGGCGTCCGGGGGCGACGCTAAGGCGGCTAAGAGACGGCTTGATTCGCTCCAAGATATGCCGATTCTTGCGGTGAACGATGCAGCGCTGCTGCTCGCCGATGGCCTAATTGGTGGAGGTCTGATTCCGGTGGAATCAGCTGCCGATGCCTTGCATGTTGCCATTACTGCTACCAATGGGATTGATTATTTGCTCACTTGGAATTACAGGCATCTTGCGAACGCAGCGCTCAGACAGAAGATGCAAAATTTCATTGAGCAGGCAGGTTTTGATTGTCCAGTTATCTGTACGCCCGAGGAGTTATTGGAGGACTGATTATGAAGAACGACCCAATAGTCGATGAAATTCGTCAGATTCGGCATGACTATGCCATGCGATTCGATTTTAACCTCCGTGCAATGGTTGCTGATTTGCGCAGGAAGGAGCAGGCTCATCCGAAACGCCTCGTTTCTCTTGATCCCAGACCCGCCCGGCGAAGAAGGACTGCTTAAGCGCGAATTGTCATTCGTGTGTCAGCGGTCAGCAACTCGGCTCGAGCCTGTAGCGCGCCATGAGCGCGGCCCCGTTAAGCAGGCTTAATTGCGCGGAACTTGATCCGGTGCGGTCGATCCGCTTCATCACCTAGCAGCTTGCGTCGATGCTCGTGGTACGCCGCATAGTTCCCCTCAAACCACGTGATCGAGCCGTCGTCCTCGAACGCCAGAATATGCGTAGCGATTCGATCCAGGAACCAGCGATCATGGCTGATCACCACCGCACAACCGCCGAAGTCGAGTAGTCCTTCCTCCAGCGAACGCAACGTATCAACATCCAAATCATTGCTCGGCTCATCGAGCAGCAACAAATTGCCGCCGGACTTCAACAGCTTGGCCAAATGCACGCGGTTGCGTTCGCCACCCGACATCACGCCGACCTTTTTCTGCTGATCGGCCCCGCGGAAATTGAATCGGGCGCAGTAGGCGCGACTATTCATGCTGCGGCCACCGAGATCCACGGTTTCCGCGCCACCGGTGATGGCCTCAAATACCGTGCTCTCGGGCTCCAGGTCGTCGCGCAGCTGATCGACATACGAAATCACCACGGAAGGCCCGATCTCCAGCGCGCCGGACGTCGGCTGTTCCTGACCCACAATCATACGGAACAGCGTCGTCTTGCCGGCCCCGTTACCGCCGATCACGCCGACAATGCCGCCGGGCGGCAGATTAAACGAGACGCCACCCATGATCAGTCGATCCCCATACGCCTTCGAAAGATCGTTGGCGCGGACGACGACATCGCCGAGGCGCGGTCCCGGCGGGATACGGATTTGAAGGTTGTCTTCGCGGGTGTCGGCTTGCTGCGCCACCAACTCATCGTAGCGACGCAAACGGGCCTTGTTTTTGGTCAGGCGCGACGAGGCATTGAGGCGTACCCAAGCGAGCTCCTGCTCAAGAAGTTTCTGGCGTGACGCCGACTGTTTAGCTTCCCGTGCCGCGCGCTCCTGTTTTTGTTCCAGCCAGCGCTCATAATTTCCTTTGTAGGGATTGGCGCGGCCGTTCTCCAGTTCGAGAATCCATTCGGTTACATTGGAGAGGAAGTAGCGGTCATGGGTGACAACGACCAGCGTGCCGCTGAATTTCTTGAGATAGGTCTCAAGCCAGGCGGTCGATTCCGCATCCAAGTGGTTGGTGGGCTCGTCGAGCAACAATACATCGGGATTGGATAAGAGCAGGCGACACAAGGCCACGCGTCGTCGCTCGCCGCCTGAAAGCGTGGCGATATTCGCATCAGCGGGTGGCAGGCGAAGCGCATCCATCGCCATTTCAACGTGGTGATCGAGTTCCCATAGATCGTTGGTATCGATCTGATTCTGCACACGATCGAATTCGTCTTCCAATTTCTGTTGTTGTTCCGGTGAATGATCTTCGCCAAGTAGTCCGCACAGCTCGTCGTAACGGTCGAGAATGCCTCGGGCCTCCGCGACACCCTCATCGACATTCCCTTGCACGTCCTTGTCCGGATTCAATTGAGGCTCCTGCGGGAGATAGCCGATTTTTACGTTGGGCGCGATTTGCACCTCACCAGTGTATTCCTCGTCGATACCTGCCAAGATCCGGAGGAGCGATGATTTTCCGGAACCGTTCCCGCCGATCACGCCGATCTTGGCGCCGAAAAAGAAGGCTAGTGTGACGTCGTCCAACACCGTCTTCCGGTCGAACTGCCGCGTCATGCCCATTAAATTAAAAACGTATTCTCCTGCCATAATCGAGTTGCTCCTTTTCGTCTATGAAAGCGGATAGATGTAACGGCTGATCTGTTATCCGTCAACAGGGCGCTATGTGTGGTGCAGTTTAGATGCAACAAGCACGCGCGTATCTGCTATCTTCACTGGCGAGACGTAACGGGAGAGAAAGCAGATGAAAGAAGTCAATATGGAGGCGTGGGCGCGCAAGGCGCATTTCGATTTCTTTTCATCATTCGATTTGCCTTTCTACAATACCAGTTTCAATCTCGACATCACTGGCCTGAAAGAGTGTGCTCGCCGTTTGGGTGTTTCGATCAATCATTCCTTGGTCTACCTGACGATCAAGGCGATGTCGCCCATCCTAAATTTCCGTTATCGTATCGAGCGCGGGAAAGTCATTGAATATGAGGAACTACATCCTTCATTTACCCATATCAAGCCGGGCGAGGATTTGTTTCACTTCGTTACCGTGCCTTTCCAGTCGGACTTGCAGGCCTTTGATGCGCTGGCGAAGCAGAAGATCAGTGATCGTGCGGTTCACTTGGATGTGAGTGAGCGCGAGGAGCGAACCAATTTTGTGTTCATTACATCGCTCCCTTGGATTCCCTTTACGGCAATTGATCACGCGATCCACTTCGACAAGGACGACAGTGTGCCTCGTGTTGCCTGGGGTAAGTTTTTCGAAGACCGGGGTCGGACGCTGCTGCCCTATAATATTCGGGTAAATCATCGGTTCATTGATGGCATACATGTCGGCCACTTTTACGAAAACCTTGTGCACGAGGTGCGAGACCTGCTGGCCGGTGCATCGCAAGCATGATTTGGCATGATTGTCCTGCCCGTTCGACAATTCCCTTGCCTGAATGCAGCACACGACTTATCTTCGCGCTATTCCTCGTCGCTCGGGTGGCGGAATGGCAGACGCGCTAGGTTGAGGGCCTAGTGACCGATTAGGTCGTGCGGGTTCGACTCCCGCCCCGAGCACCATGGCGCCGTTTCCTTATCGGAACAGATCCTCTTCGGCTGCCCGCAACAAATCACTCGCCTTGGCTGTTGACTCCGGCCAGCGCAGACCGTGAATCCAAACAGCGGGCGCAGCGGCCCGCTTATGCATCAGTAAACCGGCCGCCGCCGCTACTTCATCGGCAAAGGCCGGCACCGTCGCGCGTAGCACGCGCCCCTGCGTGTCGGTCTCGCCCGTCTGATCAATCACCGCGGGCACACCGGCCAAGCCAATCGCGACATTCACGAGCCCCATTCGCCAAGGGCGTCCGAACGTGTCCGAGATCACGATGCCGGGCGCGGGCCCGTCCAGCAGCTTGGCCAGTTCCGCACGCAGTCGCAGCGCGCTGGCGTCAGCATCTTCTGGTAGCAGAATCACTGCGCGATCACCCGGCACGTTCGATTCGTCGATGCCGGCGTTCGCCATGATCTGGCCATTCCGGTGCTGGCAGATGATGACCGATTCACGATCCGGGCGCGGTGGCTTGATCCGGAGAATCTGCGCGCTTTCCTGTAAGATCAGTTCGATCTTGGCCGGATTCTTTCGGGTCTCCTGCGCGAGTTCAATTGCGCGCGCCGAGGGTGTGACCTCGTCGAGGTTTATGATGCGCCCTTCAGCTTTCGAAACAATCTTGTGCGCGAGCACCAGCAGATCGCCCGATGTTGGGACGATGGCAGCAGCTTTAATGGCGTCAGCTAGCAGTTTAGCCAAATGATCTCCCGGTCGGACTTCCGGGAGGCCCGGCAAGGCCGTCATGATCATGTCAGTGGAATCTGCCATTGCTTGAGCATCTCCATCAGTTGTGCGTTGCGTCCTTGTTGCACGGCGGCTTTCAAGTCGGTGGGGGTGTCCAGATCTAGCACGAAGCTGGGTAAGCGCAAAACTTCGCACGGCACATTTTGTTGCGCGGCCCGTTCACAATAGTCGGGAAACGAACGATTCCCGAACCGGAAGCGGATGACATTGGGCGGTGTAGTAAGGATGGCGTTGGTGCCGTCATCATCGACCGCCGGCACCAAGATCACCGAGGGATCGGGACGCGGCGTGTCTATTAATTGACTCAGTTCGTCGGCATTAATGCGCGCCATGTCACCCGGAATTACCACTTGTGATCGGAACCCGCGCGCCACACTCCACGCCGTGGCGCGCTCGACGGCGGCCGTTTCGCCTTCCGCCTGATCTTCTTTCAGTGCGGTAAAGCCCGACGCCTCGGCCCGCTGCGCGATGTCTGCGCTGTCCGTAATGACCAGCACGTGGGCGCGGTCCAGGAACCCGTTGAAAAAGGAGAATGTTTGATCGATCAAATAATGCGCCAGTTCGAGTCGTTGCTCGGGCGTGAGCAAGGCGGACAAGCGTTCCTTGGCGCCGTGCGGGTCTTTGATCGGTAAGACGATGTTCAAATCTTTGGTCGACATGCTGTGTATCCAGTCCTATGCGCGTTGCAAGGCGATGATGGCGCGCGCCAAGGTGATGCGATCCTCGGGCTGCTGCATAATGGTGCGGGTCGCAACCGGCTCGATCCCGCGCCCGCGGATCTCGTCGCCGTGAGCGGCATCGCAGTCGTCAATCACCAGCGTATCGATCAGGCCCTTGTAGTAGTCGGCCACGCCGAGAGCGTCGGCGGTATAGTCCATTGCCCGCATCATGCGATCCGACGGGCCTTTCAGGGAGCGGCCGCCCACCAGCGGACTCACCGCGATGCGGTTTGCGCGCGTTTCGTGTAGTGCCGTTCGCATGCCTTGTACGGCCAAAATCGGGGCCACGCTGGCAATGGGGTTGCTGGGGGCAATGACGACGAGGTCGGCCTGTCGCACAGCGGCGTTGACCTCGGGCGTAATCGTCGCCACATCGCTGCCGGCATACGTGACATCCACGGGTTCCGGGCCGCAGCGCAATTTCAAGTACCAGGTCTGGAAGTCGTAGGTGTCTTCACTTGTTGTGACCATGGTTTGCAGGTCGGCGTCGGTGGGGGGCAGGACCCGGGCATGCTGTACGCCCAGTCCGCGTGCGATCGCTTGCGCAATCTCCGTCGGGCGTACCCCGGCGCGCCGCTGTTGCGTGCGGTAAATGTGCGTCGCTAAATCGCGGTCGCCGAGATTCATCCAGGTGTCCTCACCGAGCTGCTTCAGCGCGTCCAGTGCGTGAAAGGTTTCATCCGCGTAGCCCCAACCTTTGGCGGTGTCCACCACCTTGGCGAGGGTGTAGGTGACGATGTCGAGATCCGGCGAAACCCATAGCCCATGCTGCTCAATGTCGTCGCCGATATTGCCGATCACGGTCAGCGCGGGGCGCTGCTCGATCCGGGCAAAGCCGTCCACCAGCTTGGCGCCGCCAATGCCCCCGGAGAGGATGACCACGTTGGGTGATGAAAGTTCACTCATGGGACGGGCGTACCTTAAAAGACTGGCGAAGGAAAGCGCGTGTTTGCGCTTCCTTCGCCAGTGGCTAATTTGGAACAGCTTGCGGGTCCCCAGTCTCCAATACGTGTCAGTCTATTCTCTGAGGACGCGACGGAGCGCGTCCCTCCGGAAAGCCCCTGCCTTAACTCATCGTGTTTAATGAGGGCTGGAGGGGCAACCTCTGTGTTGCCCCGAGAATGAACTGACAAGATATAGAGACTGGTGTGACTCAATTTACGGCAAAGGTATCAATCATCAGCTTCACGTCATCGGCCATCGGATACAGGATGGGGCAGGTACAGCCGTGATCAATGTACTCTTGCACCTTCTTCTTCACCTGGTCCGGCGTGCCGCTGGCGGAAATCTTGTCGACGATTTCATCGGGCACAAACTGCATGGCCTTTTCGACCTGTTCCTTCGTGCAGGGCCAACCCAAAATGCTTTGCACCTTGTCAACGATCTCTTGCGGCGTGTTGCTTGCCTTGGCGATATGCGGTTGTTGTGCAAGGTATTGCGTCAGTAACCACTTGGCGGCATAGCGCGCTTTGTTTTCATCATGGTCAACCGAACAGACCACCAACTGGGGCCGATCGATTTCGTCCAGCGTGCGGCCCGCCTTCTTGGCGCCTTTCTCGAGCAGCTCCAGCGCTTGATCATTGTATTCGGGTGCAACGCAATAGTTCAGCACGGCACCGTCGGAGATTTCGCCGGTCAGCTCCATCATCTTCGGGCCGGTAGCGCCAACCATCAGCGGCACGTTGCGCGGATTGGTGTTGCCGTGTACGACGTCGAGTTTGATGCCGTTCACCTTATGGAAGTCGCCGTCATAGGTGACCGTTTCCATGTTCAAGAGTTTACGCATGACCTCAATGGTTTCGCGCATCGCTTTGAGCGGGCGACTACGATCAATGCCCACATTCTTTGCGAGCGGATCCCACCAAGCGCCGATACCGCAGATGACGCGGTTGGGGGCGAGGTCGTCCAGGGTCAGGAAGGTGGAGGCCAGCAGGCCGATGTTGCGCGTCCAGTTGTTTAACACGCCAGACCCGACCTTGATCTTCTTGGTCACTGCCGCGAACGCAGCCATCGGCACGATCGCGTCACGGACTAGTCGTGACTCCGCCTGCCAGACAGCCTCAAAGCCTTTCTCCTCGGCGTACTTGACGTACTCGATACCGTCTTGCAGCGAGTGTTTATCCTGCAAATACAACGCTACTCGTTTTGGGTTCTCCGCACTCATGTCGTTCCTTTCTGTTTCTCCTACTATTTACATTGCGTAGATGGTTCAAGCGTATCAAAGCTTTCCGAGCCACTCACTGTTGTCTCTGCCTTGCGCGGCACCAGCGGGGGAATATCGGCTGGATCATGATCCTCGTATCGCTCCACCACTTCATACAGCGTGTTGCGACGCACGGGCACGCGCCCGGCTGCGCGAATGATGTCGACCATCTCGCGCGGCGTGATTTCTTGTCCGTGGCTGGCCCCGGCAGCGCGCGAGATGCTTTCGTTCATCAAGGTGCCGCCCAAATCATTTACGCCGTATCCAAGCATTTCGCGTGCAAGGTCGGGGCCCATCTTGACCCATGAAACTTGAATGTTATCGATCCAGCCCGCCAGCATCAGGCGCGCGACGGCATGCATGTGGATGTTCTCGTGGTACGTCGGGCCGGGCCGCGCCCCGCCATCAAGATAGAGCGGCGACTCGTAATGGATAAAGCCTAACGGCACAAACTCGGTGAAGCCGCCCGTGTCCTGTTGAATCGAGCGCAGCAGCGCGATGTGATTTGCCCAGTGCCGTGGCTCGTCGACGTGTCCATACATGATCGTCGATGTGGTGGGCACACCTTCGTCGTGGGCGGCGCGGATGATGGCGACCCAGTCGTCGGCCGAAAGTTTGTCCTGTGTCAGTTGCTTGCGCACCTCCACATCGAGAATCTCGGCAGCGGTGCCCGGCATGGAGTTCAGCCCGTGTACTTTCAGGTCGCGAATGAATTCCGCTGGCGTGCAGCGCGCCTTTTTCGCGCCAAACCAGATTTCGAAAGGCGAAAACGCGTGGATATGAATGTCGGGCACCTCGGCCTTAATCGCCATCAAGATGTTCCGATAATGGTCAGCAGGTATTTTCGGATGCAACCCGCCCTGAATACAGACCTCTGTTGCGCCACGATCCCACGCCTCACGGGCGCGTCGGACGATTTCGTCCAGCGATAGCGATTCGGCCTCCGCATCTTCAAAACGCTTGCGGAAGTTGCAGAAGCGGCAACCCATGTAGCAAATGTTGGTGAAATTGATGTTGCGCGTGATGACGAACGAAACCTCATCGCCGACCCGGCTGGCACGGATCAAATCAGCTGCCTGCAGGACCGCTTGTAGATCGGCGCCTTCTGTGTAGAAGAGCTGCTCCCCTTCTGCGGTGGAGATTTCCTGATCCTGGAATGGTTTTTCCAGAATACGCGCAATCCGGGAATCAATCTGACTAAGGTTTCGCTCCCAATCAGCTACTTGCGCCGCGTTCAGTTTGCGTAGTGGTGTAATCATCGCAATCTCGTCATTTCTGAATCTGATATACAATCGCAGCCCGCCTATTGTGTCGAGCAATTTCCCGTGAGCCGGTCATATCGAGTGGAGCGCAGCGGAGTCGAGATATCTCAGGCCCTTCCAACAGCCGGCAGCGCTTTGCGAGCCCTGCCGATGTTTGCTGCACGCTTGCAGGGGTTGCTGGTGTGGCATGAGATTCCTCGACTTCACCCGGAATGATCGCTTGCCCGTGCGCTGAGCCATGAACCAGTGTCCCCGCCCGTCTTGTTTTTCGCCGTCGCACCATGGCCTTCTGCGCTTGACGTTTGGCATGACGAGCGCATACCCTTGACGATTGTTAATTAGGGGAAAAACTGATGACTACACCACAACTGCCACCGTATGATTACACGCCTGCTCCTTATAATGGGCCTTCTTTCGATGAAGTCATGGAGATGCGTAAACGCTACCTCACACCAGCGCTGGTCACGTATTACAAGAATCCCATCATGCTGGTGGAAGGCTCGATGCAATATCTGTTCGACGAGAAGGGGAGACGCTATGTCGATATGTTTGGCGGCATCGTCACGGTCAGCGTCGGACACAGTCACCCCCATGTAATGGAGGCCGCGCGCCAGCAGTTTGATCGTCTGCAACACACCACCACCATTTACTTACATCCCGCTATTGCCACTTATGGCAAAGAGTTGGCGGCCCGCATGCCGGGTGATTTGAGTGTCTGCTATTTTGTTAACTCGGGGTCCGAAGCCAATGACCTGGCGATGACGATGGCGCGGGCATACACGGGCAACTATGACATGGTGGCTCTGCGCAACGCGTACCATGGCGGTATTTCCAGTACGATGGGCCTGACCTCGCATCACACGTGGAAATATAACGTACCGCACTCATTCGGCATTCAACACGCCTTGATGCCGGACACCTATCGCGGGCCTTGGTTCGCCGATGATCCCGACGCGGGCAAAAAGTACGCGGACGACGTGCTCGACATGATTCGCATGGGCACCTCCGGCCAAGTGGCCGCGTTCATTGCGGAGTCGATTCAAGGTGTCGGTGGCACCATCGTGTTCCCGGACGGCTATTTGAAGCGCGTCTACGAACATGTCCGTGCTCATGGCGGTATTTGTATCGCTGACGAAGTGCAAGCTGGTTTCGGTCGAACAGGTTCTCACTTCTGGGGCTTTGAAACGCAAGACGTCGTGCCGGATATCGTCACGATGGCGAAGGGGATCGGTAACGGCGCGCCGCTGGCGGCGGTGGTGACGACGCCGGAAATCGCGCAAACACTCACGAACCGCATTCACTTCAACACCTACGGTGGCAACCCGGTGTCCTGCGCCATGGGCAAGGCCGTGCTCGAGGTGATCGAGAAGGAAGGCTTGCAAGCGCACTGTGCAGAACTTGGCGCTTACTTCATGGACGGTTTGAATAAGTTGAAAGACAAGCATGACATCATTGGGCAGGTGCGTGGCAAAGGCTTAATGCTGGGTGTCGAATTGGTGAAGGACCACAAGACCAAGGAGCCCGCCTCGGCCGAGTGCGCCCAGGTTTTCGAAGCCGTGAAGGACATGGGGCTCTTGATGGGCAAAGGCGGACTATTCGGCAACGTGCTGCGCGTCAAGCCGCCTATGTGCATTCAGCGGGCCGATGTCGATTTCGCTTTGGAAGTCTTGGATCGAGCTTTTGCCGGACTTTAATCCGTAAACTAGCGGGCCCGGTACCGCGATGAAGGAGTAGACATGCAAGTTGGAATCCCCCGTGAAGTGAAAGTGAAAGAGAATCGTGTGGCATGCACCCCGGGCGGTGTCCGCATGCTGGTGCAATCCGGTCACACGGTGCTGGTCGAAAATGATGCCGGTATCGGGGCAGGCTACGACAACGCACAATACGAGATGGCCGGCGCTAAGATCGTGCCGACCGCAGCGGATGCTTGGTCTGCCGAGATGGTGATTAAGGTGAAAGAGCCGATCGCCTCAGAATATCAGTTTCTCCGTCCGGATCTCATCCTCTTCACGTATTTGCATCTCGCGGCGGATCAACCGTTGACGGTCAAGTTGGCCGAACAAAAGGTTGCCTCAATTGCTTATGAAACCGTTCAGGTCGGGCGTCGCTTGCCGTTGCTCGAGCCGATGAGTGAAATCGCGGGTCGTATGGCATCCATTGTGGGTGCCCATTTCTTGAGCAAGGCGCAAGGCGGTAAAGGCGTGCTGCTCGGCGGGGTGCCCGGTGTGTCGCCTGGTAAGGCCCTCGTGATGGGCGGCGGAACAGCCGGGATTAATGCCGGCCGCGTTGCCGCCGGTATCGGTGCCGAAGTGACGATTCTGGAAGTGGACTTGGAGAAGATGCGTTTCTTGGACATCACCATGCATGCCTCGGCGCACACGCTCTATTCGAACGAGCAAAACTTGTTGGAAGCCTTGCCCTCAGTGGACCTGCTGATTGGCGCGGTGCTGTTGCCCGGAGCGAAGGCTCCGAAACTGATCACGCGCAAGATGTTGGAAGTGATGAAACCCGGCACGGTCTTCGTGGACATCGCGATTGATCAGGGCGGCTGCGCGGAGACGTCTCGCCCGACGACGCATGAAGACCCGATCTACTTCGAAGAAGATATTCTGCACTACTGCGTTGCCAATATGCCCGGTGCCTATGCCCGTACATCGACACAGGCGTTGACCAATGCCACCAGCCAGTACGCGATGAAGATTGCAAACCTCGGTATGGAGGAAGCGTTACGGCAATTGCCCGAGTTGAAGCCGGGACTGAATACTTTCGGCGGCCACGTGACATATCAGGCGGTCGCTGAGGCGCACGGGCTAGAGTATAAACCTTACGAGTAATCACAACGTCTCGCCGTTGGGCGTATGCCCGATCGTCAGTAGGAACCTATGTCGCTGGCTTATCAAGCGGGTTTGGATGGATTGCTCGATGGCGACTACGCCAGTCTGCTTGACGGCGTCCGTGTCGGCTTGGTTTGTCATCCCGCCAGTTGTGACCGCAACGGTCGTCATGCGGCGGATCGCTTACATGAACAGATCGGTTCACGATTAACCTGCTTAATGGGGCCGGAACACGGCTACGACGGCCGCGCGGCGGCGGGCGAATCGGTCGCTACCACCACGCATCCCGAATGGGATATCCCCATCTTCTCGCTGTACGGCGACACGGAGCAGTCGCTGCGCGCCATGACGGAACGCGTCGATGTGCTGGTGTTCGACCTGCAGGATCTTTCGATCCGCTGCTACACCTATGTCTATACCCTGCAACGATTGCTCGAAGCGGCGGCGAAGCATGAACTCAAGGTGGTGGTGACGGATCGTGTCACGCCGCTGCTCTCCTGTGTCGATGGCCCGATGCTAGATGAGGCGTTCCGTAGCGTCGTCGCACCGATTCCTGTGCCACTGGTGTATGGGATGTCGCCGGGTGAAACTGCGCAGTGGCTAGTGCAGCACCAGCAGCTGGATGTCGACTTGCACGTCGTACCGGCCAGCGGTTGCACACGGGAAACAGTATCGCCCGCACTGTGGCCCCAGTGGACGCCGCCGTCGCCGGCGATTCGCTCCTGGGACTGTGCCTTGTGTTTTCCGATCACGGTTTTTACTGAAGCGTTGTTGCACATCGATTGCGCCCGCGCCACGGCGCAGGCCTTCCGGTTGCTGTATGCCGACTGGCTGGACAGCGCCGCGCTCGTGGCTGCCCTGCAGGCCCGCGCACTGCCTGGCATGGTCTTCGAAGTCGATCCGCACGGCGTGCAACTACGCGTAACCAGCGCCGCCGACTACCGACCCGCATACACCACCGTGTGCATGCTGTACGAGATGGCGCAACTGCACGGCACGGATCAGGTCTGGAATCAGGACGTTTGTCGACCGGACTGGTTTGATCGCTTGATGGGCACCGATCGCGTTCGAAAACATTTACTGAACGGCGGAAAGCCGGAAGAGCTAGCCGCCGAATGGGCGAACGCCCAAGCCGCCTTCAAGCAACAACGCGCCGAGCTGCTGATTTACTGACGTGTCGGCAGCTGCCGCGCCGGATGTATATCGAGAACCTGCTTGCATCGCTTCTCATGCGCGTTAGGCTAGAGATAATTACAAATTATTGCTCACCGCGTGTGTAGATGTGTGCACGCATTCAATTAATAGGAGGAATCCCATGAAAACAATTACTGCACGAACTATGCTGAGCGCCGGTATGCTGTTCGTGGCTATCCTGCTGGTCGCCTGTGCGACACATCAGACCTATCAAGTCGTCGAAAAGCATCCGCATGCGGATGGCGCTTATCGGGGCACCTTCGTGGACGAGGGCATTATACAGGTCAATCTGCAATTTACATTGCAGGATGGCATCGTAACCAGCGCATCCTTCCGTCATTTGGTCGGGGCCATTCCGGAATACAATATGGATACGGAGGAGGAGCCCTATCGTTCAGTGGTCGCCCAGTATGAAGAGGCGCTCCAATACCTTGTCGGAAAGCCGTTGGCCGAGAACCTGACTGATCTCTATCATCCTGGACAAATCGTCACGTTGGAAGTCGACGGCTATTCCGGTGCCACGATCCGATCCGTCAAAATCCTGTCCGCTATTCGTGATGCGCTGAATCGCGGTCCCTACGAACCCGCATCATGATCGGAGGCAAGCTCGCTGGGGACGAATAGCGGTTTCCATTGCCCGGATCCCGCCTGTCCCCATCATTCTCCCACAAAACGCTTGCCATTCGGGCGTGGATGCCTATAGTCACGCCTCAATTGGGCTTTCCACGACGGAAAGCGGAAGCGAGTATGCTGCGGGCCACGCAGCGTCAAAGCGGATTTTCCCGAACCCTCGAAAGTCGGGAACAACCTAC
>SLCI01000027.1 GCA_007125875.1 Kiritimatiellia bacterium
CTGCTGATCGGCAATACGACGAATCGCGATACGATTGAGATGCTGGCGGAAGGCTTTCGGCGTCTCGATCTGGCGTCGGAGGAGATTGATAAGCAAGTTTACCCGAAACGGGCCGAGACCGGGAAGATCGCGGATGAGACCGCCGGGAATCTGCGGAGCGCGGTCGAATGGATGGATCAGACGGACGATGCCGAGGAACTTGTTGCCGGTTTGATCCGCATGATCGAAGAAGGCCGCTTGAAGGTGCGCGTCTATACGAAGGGCCGCCTCCATGCCAAGGCGTACATTTGCGATTACGGGAAGGTCTTCGATGAGGGCGGCAAGGAACTTGGACGCCACGAAAAGGGCATCGCCGTCGTCGGCTCCTCGAATCTCACGTTAGCCGGGCTGACGCATAACACAGAGCTGAATGTGTTGGTTCAGGGCAATGAGAATCACAAACAACTGGGTGAGTGGTTCGACGAACTCTGGAAGGAAGCCCAGGATTTCGATGAGCCGCTCATGACCGAGTTGAAAGCCTCTTGGGCGGCTGCGGAAGTGCGTCCATACGACATTTACATGAAGACGCTCTTCGCACTGGTCCGGGATCGACTTGAAAGCGAGGACGAGCTCGAACTGATTTGGGATGACGACATTTTCCGCAAGCTCGCCAAATTCCAGCAGGTGGCCGTCCGGCAAGCCACGTCCATGATCCGCGATTATGGCGGTGCGTTCGTATCGGATGTGGTCGGGTTGGGCAAAAGCTTCATCGGCGCGGCGATTGTGAAGCACTTTGAGCGCACTGATCACGCGCGCCCGTTGATCATCTGTCCCGCTCCACTCGTCGAAATGTGGCAGCGTTACGACGAGGTTTATCAGCTTAATGCCCGCATTCTTTCGATGGGCTTCCTTCGGGAGGATGAGGAAGACGGCGTGGCGCATATGTTGAACGACACTAAATACCGGGACCGCGATTTTGTGCTGATCGATGAGAGCCATAACCTTCGCCATTCGGATACGCAGCGGTACAAGGTAGTCCAATCTTTTCTTTCTACGGGGCGCAAGTGCTGTTTCTTGACGGCAACACCCCGGAACAAGAGCGCGTGGGACGTGTACCACCAGATGAAGCTATTTCATCAGGACGACCGCACGGACTTACCCATTGATCCGCCGAATTTGAAGGAATACTTCAAGTTGATCGACAAGTCGGAGCGAAAGCTCCCGGACGTTCTGACGAACGTTCTGGTTCGCCGTACCAGACAGCATATCTTGAGATGGTATGGTTTCGACGCGGAAACGCACGAACCCATTGATCCGAACCGATTCAATGACTACGTGCAAGGCACGCGCAAAGCGTATGTGTTGGTCGGCGGCACACATCAGTATTTTCCCAAACGCGAACTCGAAACCATCGAGTACAGCATCGAGGATACGTATCAGGGCCTTTACCTGGAATTGAGGGGATATCTGGGCAAGCCGCGGAAGGGCAAGCCCGCAAGGGCTGTTTCGGATGGTGAACTGACCTACGCGAGGTATGGACTTTGGCACTACGTCAGGCCGGACAAGCAAAAGAGAGAACCCTATATCAGCCTTCAGCGGGCTGGGGCCAATTTGCGCGGCCTCATGCGCGTTCTGCTCTTTAAGCGCTTCGAATCCAGCGTCTACGCATTTCGGGAGACGGTTAAGCGCTTGCTGAAAATCCATGAATCCTTTTTGGCCTCACTCGACGAGGGTTTTGTCCCTGCCGGAGAACACGCCCAAAAGGTCCTTTATGAAAGCGACCACATGGAGGAAGCGGATCTCATGGACGCGCTTCGTGAAGTATCCGGGCGGTACGATGTGAACGATTTTGATTTGAAGGCACTCCGGGCGCATATCGCTCACGATATCGAACTCCTGGGGAAGGTGCTCGCACTCGTATCCCCGATTACACCGGATAAGGACGCGAAACTGCAAACACTTATCCGCCGCTTGAATGATCCCCCCTTGAGGAATGCGAAACGGCTGATATTTACGCAGTACGCGGATACGGCCCGATATCTCTTCGAGAATCTTAACCCGGATCGGCGCCACCCGGACATCGAGGTCATATTCAGCGGAGACAAGAGCAAAGAGAAGTTGGTGGGACGGTTCGCTCCGAAGGCAAACCCGGAGTACCCATTCGCACACGATGAAGTTGAGCTAATGACCGTAGTGGCGACCGATGTGCTTGCAGAAGGATTGAACCTTCAGGATTGTGACAACATCATCAATTACGATCTGCACTGGAACCCCGTTCGCTTGATTCAGCGTTTCGGGCGCATTGACCGTATCGGCTCGGACCATGAGCGCATATTCGGGTTCAATTTCCTGCCGGAGACGACACTTGATAAGAATCTCGGCTTGAAGGAGAAGCTACACAACCGCATTCAGGAAATTCACGACACCATCGGCGAAGATTCAGAGATACTTGACCGTACCGAGAGCCTGAATCCCGAAGCCATGTACGCGATTTACGAAACGCGCGGCGGGGCACCCGTTCAATTGGATTTATGGGGCGGGGCCGACGATGAATTCCTCGATCTGAACGAGGCTGAAGAAATCCTTCGTCAGTTGCGTAAGGATGATCCGGCGGAGTACAATCGAATTGCCAATCTTCGGGATGGTATCAGAACGGCAAGACCATCCCTTCAGCACGGCATGTATGTGTTTTGTCAGGCGGGACGTTTTCAGCAACTTTTCCTCCTCGACGAAAAAGGGGACGTGCTGTCGCGCGATATCCCCCGCGTGGTTGGCGCGGTCAAGTGTTCGCCGGACGCCCCGGCGTCGCCCCTGCCCGAGGGATACAACAAGGCGGTGATGTCTGTTCAGCGCAAATTCGCGGAGGAGGTTCGGCACCGTGAGGCTGAACGCGCTTATTCGGCCAGCCTGACACACGGCCAGCTTTATGTATTGCGTGAACTGCGGATCCTTTTTGAGGCGACGGAAGACGAGGATATCAAACAAAACGTGAACGTTTTGGAGAAGGTATTCCGAGGGCCTCTAACCGGGGCGGTAAAGCGGGAATTGAATCAGCTGCGCCGCAACAGTGTGACAGGAGAGAATCTGCTAAAGACGCTGATCAGAATTTACGACCAGCACAACTTGAAGGACATTTCTGCCCAACGCAGCCTTGCCATGTCTGATAAGGCGATTCCGAGGATCATCTGTAGCATGGGTTTCGTGTAAACTGGCGGAGGGGGAGGGATTCGAACCCCCGGTACGCTCATCACGCACACACGATTTCGAGTCGCGCGCCTTCGACCACTCAGCCACCCCTCCGCAGGTTGATTTCGGTGACTACACTTAACCGCACGACGGTCGTGTTGTCTACAGGAAAGGTTTTGTGTCGTTTGGATAAGAGGTGTCGCGTGTTGTCGGGAGGAATGCCGAAGCACCCAACTACCCAAACCCGAAGGAAGCCTGAATTGCCGATTCGCATTTAGGGTTTCGGATTTGATTCGGGCGTGGGTATTTCGTCATTCGTCATCGACGATCAAGAACTTGTCCAAGATCAGGAGTCCGCAAGGGATCAAGGATGTCGCTACGATTGTGCTTTATGCTACAACCTGCCGTGGCATAAATACGTGATTTCCATGAGTGACGATAAAAACAAAACGAATGCGCCCGAGGACTCGGAACCTCCTGAGATTAAGGAGGCTGTTCTGGTTGAGCGGGCGCAGCAGGGCGATATCGACGCCTACGATGAATTGATGCGCCGACATCAAGGCAAAATCTATGCTTTGACGTATAATATGACTGGCAACAAGCAGGACGCAGAGGATCTGGTCCAGGAAGTGTTCTTAAAGGGATTCAAGGTGATTGATCGTTTTAAGGGCAAATCATCGTTTTATACATGGATTTATCGCATTGCAGTGAACCGGGCGATCAACTTCGTGAAGCGGCGCCGAAATCGGATGGCGCTGAGCTTAAACGAGGTCGATCATGGAGTTGAAACAGATGAGGCGTATGTGGAGTTATCTTCGCGGGAGTCGCCTTTTCGAGATGCCACCCTGTCGGAGCTGCAGGAAAAATTGAACGCGGCTTTACAGACCTTGTCTGAAAAACACAGGGCAGTGGTGATTATGCACGACATTCAAGGCATACCACACGACGAGATAGGTAAGGTGATGGGCTGTTCGCCTGGCACCATTCGCTCGCGACTTTTCTATGCGCGACAACAGTTACAAGCGGAATTGGCGGAGTACGCATCATGAGTAGGCAAAAACAGAAATGGCTGGAGCAGCTAGCACTGCACCGCGACGAGTCCACCTTGCCGGAGCACCTGCGCGCGGCCCTAAAAGATCATCCGGACCTGCAAGAAGCGTGGGCGCATTCGAATCGTGTCGCTTCGTTATTGTCGTTAAAGCGATACGAGTTGCCGGATGCGGAATCGGAACAGCGTTGTCGCTCTGCAGTCATTCGGCAAATACGCTCTATTCCTGCCACAGAGACCACAGGTCGTTGGGGCTGGTTATGGGTCGATGCGACCCCTGCAATGCGGGTGGCTTTGGCCGCGCTGTTTATGGCGATGATCGGTTTGCATATGTTGGCTGGTGGTCCCTTGGCGGATCATAGCCCTGGTGAGGCTTCGCAATGGACCTCTGATGCACTGGCCGTGAGCTTGGATGCAGAGAGTCAGGTCACTGATCGCGTGAACCCGGAATTTGCTGAATTCATGGCACAGTGGATGCCGCAGATGCAGCAAAGTAGCATTCGGATGATTAGTTACGCGCCTTAACCCCTTAGGCGGCGCTGCATTGCCTGTTGCTTTTGGCGCGCTGCGGCTGGTCGTGCAGCGGGGCGTGGGGCTGCAGTCACCGGCGCAGCCTTCACTTCACGAGACCCCACAGATTCGCCACAAACCGCGCACCGGTAGTCGTGTAATTCGGCATGCGGCAACACAAGGA
>SLCI01000182.1 GCA_007125875.1 Kiritimatiellia bacterium
ACTTGATCACGAGCCGCTTCCAATTCGGCAACGTCCCGGGTATTCAGGCTGTAGCCTAGATATTTCAAGGCCGCCCCAATGGTTTCGCGCATGTCGTCCAACATCGTCATCCGCCCACGCAAATCACTGCGCCCGAGCATGCCCCACGAGTGCTCAACATTATCCACGCGATCCGCCCGATACGCGAGACCAGCGTTACTGAGCATGTAGGGAACGGAAAAGGCCAATGATGGATCAGCGCTCATGGCAACATACGTTGGGTCGAGATGCTCGACGTTGGGAATCAACGAGAGATCGAGCGGCAACAGCATCCCTTGATCACGCATGATTCGGACCATGTAACTGGACGGATAGATAATATCATAGCCGCGTGCACCGGCCCGCAAACGAGCGTACATAGCCTCATTGGAGTCGAACGTATCAACCACCACACGGCAATTGAACTCACGTTCAAATTGTCGAATTAATTCCGGCTTAATGTAGTCTGCCCAATTATACACGAACAAGGTCGGGCGACTCTGCCCACATCCCACCCCGAGCGCTAATAGCGTTACCACCAACATCCATCGTTTCCATCCGCTCATACGTGCTCCTCCTGCGTTAGGTGTTGTATCGTCCAAACAATCACAAATGTCACAATCAATAAGAGCGTGGAGAGCGCATTGATTAGCGGTGGCGCTCCATGCTTGATCATACTATAGATCTGAATCGGCAACGTTGTCGCACCTGGTCCAGTTACAAAAAAGGTAATCACAAAGTCGTCAATCGACAAGGTGAAAGCCAGCAATCCGCCCGCGGCTATACCCGGTGCCAACAGCGGCAATAGCACGCGCCAAGTCGTCGTCCACCAATTTGCACCTAGATCCTGGGCTGCCTCAATAATGGCAAAATCAAAATCCTGCAGGCGCGCCAACACCACCAAGGCGACATAGCTGACACAGAAGGACGTATGTGCGAGGAAGATGGTTAATAAGCCAAGCTGCAACCCAATCGCGACAAAGAAAAGCAAGAGGCTAATCCCCATCAGAATGTCCGGTACAACCAGCGGAGTATAGATCAAGGTATAATGAACCTTTTGCAAGCGGCTATTGAAACGGTGCAATGCGAATGCGGCAATGGTGCCAAGCACCATCGAGAGCACGGTCGTGGCCGTCGCCACAATCAGCGTATTCTTGAGCGCCAACCAAATGTCCCGTTCACTGAATAATCGGATATACCAGCGCAGCGAGAACCCCTCCCATGCCCCGCTAAATCGTGAGGCATTAAAGGAATGAATGATCAGCACAAAGATGGGGAGATAAAAAAAGATCAGTACCGCCCAGGTCGTCAGGACCGGAATGCGACTACGCTTCATCAGGACACCTCCCGTTTTCGGCGCCCTAACAAAACGACCAACATCGGCGCCATCACGGCCAAGGTTAAGGCCGCGGACAACGCGCTGGCGTGCGGTACGTTGCGATCCACAAACGTGCGTTGCGCAATCTTGTTGGCTATCATTTCACTGCGCGGCCCGCCCACAATGTCAGGGATGATATACATTCCGAGCGAAGGGATCAGCACCATCAACACGGCGGTCAATAACCCCCTCCGAATACCCGGCAAAAAGATTTGCCGAAAGGCGCGCCATGGCGTGGCGCCCAAATCGCGAGCGGCTTCCAGTAGTTTGAAATCGAATTTCTCGGCGGCGGCATAAATCGGGAGAATCGCAAACGGGAGTAGCGTGTACACCATCACCAACAGCACCGCCTCCGAGCGGTACAACAGCATGGTGCTTTCATCCGCCAGCCCCAACGCAACAAGGCCGCGCTTTACATGGCCGTCGGGATGCAACAGTACTTTCCACGCAAAAATCCGAATTAAGAAACTCGTCCAGAAAGGAATCACAGTGAGCAACAACAGCAATCGGCGCCAGCGTTGCTGCGCTCTGGCGATATAATAGCCGCAGGGGATGGCCAGGACCAAGCAGCAGGCGGTGGTCACAAAGCTGATCCAGAGCGTCCGCCAAATAATCGCGGGATAGTTTGGATTCCCCAAACTACGAATCGTATCCAGCGTCCACCCCGCACCGATACCACCCCAAGGATCCGCCGGCTTAAATGCTATCGCAAACACCAGCGTCGTCGGGATGACGAAAAGCAGCGTCAACCACACCAAGGAGGGCATGGTAAGTAGCCATTCAACCTTTAGCTTCTGGGCGATGCGTCTTACCATTTCTTAATCAAAACAACGGTTCGTAGTGGAAAGTTAGTGCGCAGGCATCTCCAGCAAGGCCTCATCCTGTTCGCGATAGCGGTCCAGCATGTAGCCGTCATCCGCATGCCACCACACCCAGACCCGGTCCTCCCACTTGATGGGCCGCTGATCGAGCAGGAAACGGCTATGCTGCTGCGTTATGGCGAGTGAATAGTCCTGCACGTTCACCAAGTATTTGGTTTGCGAGCCTAGATACACGACCTCTTGAACCGTTCCTTCAACCAGGTTGTGTTGCGGCGGAAGCGAAGGCTGCTCGAGTGACAAGCGGAATTTTTCCGGGCGCACACTGAGGTGCACAAGATCCTGAGGCTGCTTTCGTTTGTCGTTATAGCAAATGACGGACGGGAAACCGTCGATCCTCAGCTGGCAATAATCTTTATCCACCACGGTTTCGACGCGGCCATCAAAGAAGTTGGTGTCGCCGATAAACGCAGCGACAAAGCTGCTATGCGGTGTTTCATAGATTTCAGCCGGTGTACCCAACTGCTCGATCCGGCCTTCATGCATAACCGCAATGCGATCACTCAAGCTCATTGCCTCGCCCTGATCATGGGTGACGTATAAAAACGTAATGCCGACCTGATCATGAATTTGATCGAGCTCAAGCAACATACGTTGCCGCAACTTTAAGTCCAAGGCCGCCAGCGGCTCATCCAGCAACAGCACCTCAGGTTTATTGATGAGCGCCCGCGCAATCGCGACGCGCTGTTTCTGGCCTCCACTAATTTGGTGCGGTTTCTTATGGGCATGGGCACCGAGCTGGATCAAGTCGATCATTTCATCCACTTGCTGCTTGATCGTTGCCTCCGCTACATGGGCTACGCGTAGACCAAAAGCAATATTGTCTCTTACCGTCAAATGAGGGAACAGCGCATAGTTCTGGAAGATCGTATTGACTTTACGCTTATTCGGTGGCCGCTCAGTGATATCTTCGCCATCCAACATCACCCGACCTTTGTCTGGCCGCTCAAAGCCCGCCAGCATGCGTAACAGGGTTGTCTTCCCACACCCGCTGGGCCCGAGCAGAGAGAAAAACTCGCCGCGCTTGATATTCAGTGACACGCCGTTTACGGCCGTCAGCGAACCATAGTGCTTGGTGACTTCGTTGAACTGCAGGAAATCCGCCATATTGCCTCGCTGATACGTACTAAGGGCGCTCAAAGTAGACACGGCGATTACGGCCATCGAATGTGACAACTAGGCGGTCCAAGATGGCGCGTCCAATCCGCGGCATATTGGGTATACCCAAGTCTGTTTCTTCAATGGCGGTGTGCGCAACATTGCGCAGCACTAAATCGCCGATCATTACTTGGCGGGCGGTATCACCCAGACCGAAATCGGACGCCACCGCAAACGCCCCGACACTATCCAAAAGCAGCGGCGTTTCTTCACCATCAATGTTGCCCGTGACAACAATCATCCCGTAGTAATCCTGCATCGGCAAGGTGGCAAGCAGACGATCGGGATCCGGCTGATACGCTGTCGTCGTCGAGAACAGCACTTGGCGGGAGGGAAAATGGAACTGGACGTAATGGAAGGCGCGAATGAATTCACCGCCCAGCACAATTGGAATGCGCAGTTCATCTTGATTCCGCGTAAGCAATTGGAGCGGACCATGCGCAGCTTTGACGTAAATGAGCGCGGTATCCACATGCAGTTGATCAATCACCAGCCTTGGCAGGGCACTGAAGAAGCCCGGTATGGGGTCACCAACATGGCCCGCATATAAGCGCAGCGGGGGTGGACCGATTGGAATGACGCCTTCCGATGCGGCAACGCCAAACTCGATCCAGCTCGCTGCAGAACTCGTATCCAGCAAGGCAAGATATTCTTGTTGCGAGCGCAGACGCACGGTGATCGCTGGCAGATCGCTCCGCCGCGCGTTTACAAACTCAGCATAGGCGAACTTGTCGGTGTGCAGTCGATGACCGCCGGTGAAGACCGGGCCTCGATCCGACTCGTAACGGGTTAACCAAAAACGTCGTTCATCCTGCGCTCGAGAAAAGAAAGCCTCCTGCTCTTGCGGTGTGAGCGGTTTGATTGGTGTATCCTTATTCGTCGCGCAACCAAAGGCACACAACGACACCAAGCAACTCGCCAGTGCAATCTGTAGGCGATAATTCATGCGGCGAAGACTGCCACGGCCCGCAAACACTGGCAAGCGCGATGAAGGGAAAGGCGAGCGAATTCGGGCTTGCCCCACGCTGCGCGGAAATGCGGCAAGCTGTGGGGCCGCCGCTCTTGTCACGCCGTAGGCCTTGCGAAGACGGATGGGGATGGCCGGGCGCGATCCAAAGCGCCGCCGAGCGGCGCACTCCAAATTGCCGGGGCCAACGATACAACGCGGGAAACGCTTACGCCCACCGCCAATCCAACACATCGAAAACCTCAACCCAATATCATCAGCAGGAGAACCTGCCTTGAGGCGACCCCCTACCCCAAATCAATCGAGAAACGAGCGGGAGATCTTACCGATTCTACTGGCTGTTCTTTTGTCTGCGGTCTGCCTTCCTGTTTTTGATTAACCCAGTCTTTCACATCATCTTTCGCTAACAAGCCCACAACGATGCCATTCGTCATGACGGGAATAACGTGCTGGTCCAGCATCC
>SLCI01000039.1 GCA_007125875.1 Kiritimatiellia bacterium
TCCACGGAATCAAATTCACATGGCAGAGTAACGGTTGCTCACCTTTCGGGCGCAGGAGCTGTCCCAGCTGGGCCGCCTGTTCGGGGAAATCATTTTCCTCTTTCAATAAAACGTACTCAAACGATACGCGGCGACGCGTCTTCTCGGTATAGACGCGCGTGGCCGCAATCAGCTCGGCAATCGGATAGCGCTTGTTCACCGGCATCATGGCTGACCGCACGTCGTCTTGCGCCGCATGTAGGGATATAGCCAAATTGATCGGCAAAGATGCCTCCGCCAAACGTAAAATACCCGGGACCAATCCCACCGTGGACACCGTAAAATTACGTGCCCCCATATTGTAACCCGAGGGATCATGCAGGCGCTCCACAGAGGTCCACCACTGATCATAATTATTAAATGGCTCCCCCATGCCCATGTACACGATATTGGTCAATCCTTGCGGCACATCCTGATTACTGATCGCCCGCAATTCAGCCAACTCACGTTCTGCCCACATCACTTGCTCGATGATTTGCCCTGGCGTGAGATCATGCAGAAACCCCAACTTGCCTGTCGCGCAGAACACGCATTGCATCGGGCAACCGGATTGGGAGGACACGCATACGGTGGCGCGATCTGGATAAACCATCAGAACAGTCTCAACCGGTGATTTGTCAGGTAACTGCCAAAGGACTTTCCGCGTCATCCCATCATCGCCCACCAGTCGTTTCACCAAGGTTAATCCGCCCAGCACGGTTTCGGAGGCTAAGCGTTCGCGCAAGGCCTTCGGGAAATCGGTCATCTCTTGCGGATTTGCAGTGCGGAGCACATACAAGTGCCGATAGAGCTGCTTGGCACGAAACGCGGGCTGCTGCCATGACTGCATGAGTTCCGCTAACTCAGTGCGACTGAGATCGTATAGGTTGATGGGTGTATTTGGCATTGCGACGCCATACTATCAGTTGAACGCACGATCGTCCACTGGCTGGCAGGGGGAATAGTGATTCGCGCTACCGCGTCAATCGAATTGTTTCGTGCAGCAGGCTACTGCCTCGCGCTGGTTCATGATCTTGACATGCGCGGAGCGTCACTGCGGCTCATCCGGAGGATTCGCCCTACCTTCGCGTGATGGGAACGGTAGGGCGAACCGTCTCGGTGAGCCGAAGTAATCCTATGCAGTAGCCTGACGGCGACCCTACCAGCAATTTCCGACTAGCGTGCTCGCACTGGGCTCAGGCCAGCAAATCGATCATCGGAAAGGTCCGGCCGAGAACCGGTTCGGGGTCGGCTCCCATCCATTGCCTTAGCAACGTGGCATACACGCTGCGGAAGTCGGTGTGATAGCCGAGTTCATGCCGTTGTTGATCGGTGAGACTGGGATGCTCGCCGAAGAATCCGCCCCGAAATCCTTGGCCGAGCACAAACATTGGACCGGCCGCGCCGTGATCCGTCCCTTGACTACCGTTCTCGTCCACACGGCGCCCGAACTCCGAAAATCCCATCACAGCGACGCGCTCCCATTGGCGTAATCGCACTAAATCGCGCCGAAACGACACCAGCCCCTGCGCCAACTGCGTCAACAAATTGGCGTGCATGCCTGCTTGGTTCGCATGTGTATCGAATCCGCCGATCGAGGCATAAAAGACACGGCCAGCCACACCGCCGCCGATCAACTTCGCGATGAGCTGAAGATCATGTCCAAATCGAGTATTGGGATATGCAATGCCGCCACGATATCGACGCTCAGCCGCTGCCACCATATCGGTGGAGGCCATCGCTTGAAGCGCGGTATGCTGCAAGTAATCGATGGCTGGACCACCGACTGGACCGGCACTTTGATGAAGGCGCGCCAGCATGTCCCGTTGTTGTCGACGATGGGTGCCACCACGCTGGTCTGTGGCCCACGCGAAGTGCTCCGGACGATCCAAGGCGATCCCGGCGTCATGACCGGTTTCGCGACGCATGGCTTGTGGCATTTCACGCCCGATAGTGACAGCGCCCGGACTGGGGGCGCCTGCGCAGGTATTATCGAAAAAACGCCCGATCCAACCGGTACGAATTTGCTGATCGGCATCGGATGCGGTTTGCCAAATCTCCATGGAGCGAAAATGCGAGCGATTGGGATTGGGATACCCCACGCCCTGAAGCCAGGTAAACTCCCCATCATCAAATAGGCGCTGTAATGGTGCCAAGGCCCCGTGCACGGCCAAATCATCAGTCACGCGAATGCGTTCCCCTGCCCTAATACCCAGGGTAGGCCGCAATCGGAAATAGTGATCGTCCGTGTATGGAATGATGGTGTTCAAGCCATCATTACCGCCGGACAACTGAATCACGACCAGCACAGGATCATCATGTGGACTTGATCGTGAAGTCAGCCCCAATGGATTGTCGACGGCAAGACAGGTACGCGTCAAAAAGGAGGGCGCGGTACCCGCCGCGGCGGTCAGCGCCAATCCGCTGCGCAGGAATTCGCGTCGACTATAAAGTTGTGGGCGAAAACGCATAGACTAACAGACCTGATATTCCGGTGAACATAACAACAGATAGGAAGCATCCTGAAATCGGCGGCTTGGCATACGCCGCTCCAGATCAAAAGATACGCGCGCATTGTTACTTGCGGTTTGCAGGTAGTCGCTCCAGTGAATGATCTCCCGAGGCTCTGCCGATCGTCCCAACACACGTTGGAGTAGCGCTTCTGTGCAGGCCTCCGGATTACGATAGCGTGCCGGCGTCACCCAATCGCGGGCCGAAAACAGTGGTTGGTACTGGGCTTCATGCAACGGACCCGCCGCGCGATCTCGCAAACCGTCCACGACGGTACCGGTGGCACAGAAGTAGGCAAAGTGATACCGCATCAATAGCGTATGCGTGTTAATCCAGTGTGTGTCTTCTTTCCAACCGTCCACATCAGGCGGCTGGAAAAGCTCTTGCCCCATACGACGCAGCGCCAGCGCTGAAATCGTTGCCGGCGCCTCCTCCACCTCGAGCTGACGATAGAGCCCGATCACAAACTCTACCGGACTTTTGACGCGCACCTGACGGTTCTCAACGGCGTAAAAGCTCTGTGACCGGAACAACTCTCCCAGCCAATCTCTTGTACTGTAAAACACTTCATCGAATCGATCCGACCATGCCGCCACCAAGCCAGGATCAGGGTTCGGATTCACAAAGTAGCGAAATAGTTTTTCAGGCAAAAAACGGCTTGCGCGGCGTTGCTCAAAAATGATCCGAATGATGTCATCGCCATTCCAACGGCCACGCTGCCCCATAAACACTTTCTCACTATCATCATGGCGCAATGAATTAAAAACCGCGCGCTCTCCCTGAACGGTCCACCCTGTGAACGCGCGTGCGGCCTCAGCAATATCACGTTCTGAGTAGTGCCCTTCGCCCAAGGTAAATAGTTCCATTAGCTCGCGGGCGAAATTGTCGTTGGGTCGATCAAGTTGACTAGACTCGAGATCAAGAAATCGGATCATCGCGGGATCTCGTGCAACGGCCGTAACCAATACGGGGAAAAAGTCGAAGGCGTGCTCACGCAGCATTTGGTTATGGCGATAGACGAGTCGTGGAGAGCGCACGCGATCGGCTTGCGTGGCAAAGTGGCTGTGCCAAAAAAGTGTGAGCTTCTCTTCCAATGGACGCCGAGTATGCCTGATACGCTGAATCCACCATTCGCGCAGCTCGGCGAGCTGTGATTCAGGATCGATCATCGGCTCTGTGTCGCCGGCATAGGCCGCCTCCGCTAAGTCATCAAAATCGCGGGTCGCCCACCGAGGCGCAACGAGATTGTAGGGAACGCGCTCTGGATGCGTGAGGGTATCAACGGCCAAGTCCAGGCCCAGCCCGCCGTAGTACTCCACGTCATCGGCACTCGGCTCAACCCCGACACGTCGAAGCAGATGGCGAACGGCATCGTCATCCCATTCCGATGTCGGCAAAGGAGCGAGCGCATCCAGTTTGTCCGCAGTGGTAGGCACATTAGTAGCCTACTGTATGGGCTTGGAAAGGCAAGTCACAGCCAGTTCGGAGGCGGGTCAGGGTCATTCAATTCTCCGCATGGATTTCTGATGAACGATTTGGACCCCATGTGGAGGGCGGAGCGCTGCGACGCCGCGATCTTGCATGGGCAAATGCAAACTCTTATGCGGCCTCCGGTCTCGCGGAGCTCGTCCCTCCACACGCGAGTCAAAGTATAATGGTCATTTTGCAGGGCGGAGCTCTGCGACGCCGGGCAAATGGAATGAATCGTTCACGAATAAAAGCAGCAAGCACCGCGTTCTGCGGGCTCGCAGAGCTCGCCCCTTCAAGTGCTTCACTCCAAGCGCAATCATCTCATTGATAACGCATTTAGCGTGAGAACTCTCTGCCCCCGAGGTCACGCCCTTGGCTGCTAGCTTTCAATCTGAATGCGCTGCCTGATGTCTGCGGCACTCAGATTATGTAGCGCATCGAGAAAATAGAGCTGCAGGGTGCCGGGCCCCTGCGCCTTCGCTGCCGCCAACTCGCCCGCGATGCCCATGACCACCATGGCATGCATCACAGCCTCAAAGGCGTTTGGATTTACGGCACAGAAGGCTCCGATCAGCGAGCTGGCGGTACACCCAAGACCGGTCACACGCGGCATGAGCGCATGCCCGTTGCGAACACGCACTTTTCGATCCGCGGAGATGACATAGTCCACTTCTCCGCTGACACAAACCACACAGTCATACTGATCTGCGACACGTTGCGCAATCTCCGTGGCGGCCTCGGAGCCATGCTGACTATCCACCCCTTTGGCGCCGGCATCGGCTTGTTGCAGAGCCATGATTTCCGAAGCATTACCTCGCACAACGGTCGGCGAGACTGCTGAAAGCAACTCGTGCACGGTTCGGGTGCGCAAAGCAGTAGCCCCCGCCCCCACGGGATCAATCACAATCGGGGTCCCTTTAGCTGCAGCGGCCCGTTGCGCCTTTTGCATGGCCTGAATCCAAGGCACACTGAGCGTACCGATATTGATGACCAAGGCACTTGCAATCCCAACCATTTCCTCAATTTCTTCTTCCGCATGAGCCATGACCGGTGATGCCCCCAACGAAAGCAAGGCATTGGCGGTGTTATTCATCACTACATAGTTCGTGATGTTATGAATCAACGGTGCCTGCGCACGAATCTGCTCAACATCTGCCCAAACCTGTTCTTCTCTTGTCATGGTATTAATCAACCTTCATCTAGAATGAAGTACGCCTCACACTTCATTTATTCCAATTCAACTTCAATCCGATAGTAACGGCGGCTCGTGATGGGATCCGGATCAACCCAAACAACCCAACCGTCCTCTACAACATAGTTTGTCACGACCTGCGAGGTCCACTCCTCTTGCGGCAATAGTAGATCCGACGTGCGATAAACGGTGTATTGTCGATCGGGAGCAAATATCCAGCGCAACACGACCTCTCCTGCTGCGCCCAACTCATCCGTATCGACAAGTGCCATGAACTCTGCATCTTGATCTGAGGCGTCCAGCCCTGCGATATCCTTTTGAATATTGGTTAATCGGCTACCCGTTTGACGTCCGACAGGATCCAGCACCAATACGGATCCTTCAACCGCCTCACTAATGTTGCCAAATTGATCCTGAGCCCGCACAAAAATTGTGTTGGTAGCATTGAGCGTTGCTCCGGTTAAAAGCGCATTCGTACCGGTTAACCAATCATTGATCACGATCTCATCGTTGTTGAGCGTCACGTAGTATCCCCCTACGCCCGACAGTTCGTCCTCGAACCCGCCCCATTCGACAAATAGCTCGGCACCGATGACATAGTCGCCCTGCGCGCTAGTCAGAATATACACGCTCGCGCCACTGCTGTCGGGTGGCACATTATCCACCACAAAGGGCTCACTCTCGTCCCATTGCCCGACTAATGCCTCGTCTATGGCCCGCATGCGAATGCGCGCTGCTGGATCGCCCAGTAGGCTGGGAACATTCGTAGTGGACCAAGCCCAACTGACCTCGTTCGTTATTGCACTACCTTCTTGCTGAACAATAACAGATCGGATTTGCTCGGCGAACGCATTGTCGACACTTGGATTGCCGCTTGTAGCGGCAGCCGTTGCCACCCAAGCCGGCCACTCCTCTTCACCATCCGTAAAGACGGCCTCAAGGTTCACTACTTCACTATCAGGGGCATAGACATTGAGCATGACATCAACTTGACCGCTGCCATCGGTTCGCTGTTGTGCGGACAACAACACGACGGCGGGCAGTTCAGGGTTACGGCCTGCCCCGCTCAATGCAATCTGAATCTCGTCAGCAGCCAAATCGTTATGCTGAATAACCACATAGTCGACGTAATCATTGGTGGTTAACGGCCCAAAGCGGACATCCAATGTGATGGATTCACCGGGCGGGATGAGCAGCGGAGTCGATATGTTCGAGCTGATTGAGAATCCGTCCAGGCTTAACTCGAGCGCCGCGGCTGCATTCAACCGTCCTCCTGTAATGACCAAGGATTCCCATTGGGGCAGCGGTGTCACACTATCCAGCATCCAAGTCCGCAACTGATTGTAGGTCGCAGCGGGATGTACTGACATCAGTAGCGCGGCGGTTCCGGCAACATGCGGAGCGGCCATCGATGTGCCGGTGCTGTTGCGATATCCGCCACCCGGCCATGTACTGTAAATAGAGCGGCCGGGCGCAGCTAGATGCACCGTATTTTCTCCCCAGTTGCTTGTCGTCCAGCGATTATCGTTCTGTTCGCTATTGGCAACAGACAAGACGTTCGCCACTTCATAGCTTGCGGGATACGTTGGCGTCTCATCATTGTCTTGACCATCATTGCCTGCTGCCGCAACAAATAGCTGATTGGCGGACGCCGATGCTTCGATGACATCAAAAAAGGCTTGTGAATATCCTCCGCCGCCATACGAGTTATTTAAGATGTGCGCCCCATGATCAATGGCGTACTCAACGGCCGCAATGGCATCGGCCAGCGTGCCTTGATTCTGCGCAGTAATGAACTTGAGCGCCATGATCTGCACGTCCCAAGTAACGCCCACAACACCGATTCCATTGTTGCCAAGGGCACCGACGGTACCCGCCACATGTGTGCCGTGACCATGATCATCCATGGGGTCACCACTTGTCGGTAATCCCGTACCACTCGTCCAACGCGCTCCGTGCACATCACCGAAGGTCGGATTGGGGTTGACCCACATATTCGGCGCCAAATCCGCATGTATGTAGTCCACACCGGTATCGATCACCGCCACGATCACATTACTGCTTCCAGTCGTATACTCCCATGCGTACAATGCATCGATATCGGCTCCAGCCGTTCCGCTAAGCTGACCCGTGTTGCTCAAGCCCCATAATCGATAGAAGTTGCTATCATTGGGTTCCGCAAAGGTAGAAAGAATGTAGTTGGGCTCTGCATACTCCACATCAGGACGCGCCTCATACATGGCGATCATCGCCATTTGATCGGTACCCGGCGGCAACTCAACGACATCAACCGGGATGTGCCGGTAACTATGACGCGGGGCCGTGCCTAGCGCGGCATGAGCCACTGCCCGATCTGCAAGGGTCGCCAAGTGCGGACGGAAACGGACTAGCAGTGTGCCTTCATCACGCGGCGCATCTGAAAGCAATGCATTTAAGCGCGGTGCACGGGGAAAACGCTCCGCAGGCGCAACCGGATGCTCGCTCGCGGTTTCGGATGCTTCAGCAGGTGGCGCTCCTGAGGCAAGACTCACGTCAATGATGGTCAGCGGCTCAGCGCTATTCGTGTTCGTAATGGTGATTTGTTCTACACGTTGAGTCGTCGTCAACAAGGTGCCGAAGGGCATGGACAGATCGTCGACTGGGACAATCGAATCACTCACTTCTATCGCGCCATTTAAGGCTACGACACTGAGCGTGCCTGTCACCGAACCTTGGTAGACCGGATCGTCAATCATCACTTCAACGGCATATTCCCCGACGGCGGTGGGTGCCGCAGCGCTACCATTGTAAGTGACCAAGGTCGCAAGCCCGGGCGGGTCCGTCTGCACGCCGATCGTTTTCGGGAAGCTATCGAAAAGCTGCACCGTGTTTTCGAGATGTATGTCCGCATGCAATTTCTCTACATCGAGCGTGTATCGGAATCGATTCGTGGGCGCGATGCTGGCTTCACTGGACAGCAGCAATTCGGCCGAATAGGACATACCCGCATGAAGCCCGGAACTATCGATTGTAATTAACGCTGACTGCATGTCCTGAGCGGAAACCGTTCCTGATATCGGATCGATTTCAAGCCAAGGAATTTCGTCCGCAACCGGTGTGACCCTGATGTCATCGATATACCACCCCTCTTCATTGAAGTAAAATGAGTCCGACCCGAATCGAAATTGAATCCGCACAAACTCTCCCGCATACGCACTGAGATCGAAAACGGCCTCGCTCCAATCAAACGACCCGCCATAAATCGGTGTACCATTGGCAAACGGAGTGCCCGCACCATCGTAATCGGCAAACAGCGCAGGATATCCGCCCTCTGGAGTCAGCTGACCAAATGTCTCGCCACCGTCCGTTGAAATTTCAACCACTCCGCCATGCCATGCGAAACCCGATGGCGCCAGTTCATCATCGGATTCCATCCAGTGATGAAACGACAACTGAGGCGCGTTGGTAGGCACTAAAATCAGCGGCGAACGGAGCGCTGCGTTCATGTTTTCCTGATAGCCGACACTATCCGGGAAACCGACATACCAGGAAGCCTCACCAATCCAGGAGCGGTTACTCGATATATGCCATGTGCTGTTTACTCCGGCTATATCCCATCCGATGTTTCCGCCGGAAAGATCATCTTCGAATGCCATAATCGTCGACCAATGATAGGAGACATCCAACTGACCGAGATTCTCTAGCGTAAGCGTTATATTGGTCTGCGCATCAATCGGCAGTGATACACTCTGGTCGCTACCCGGAGACACTTCAAGCACCACATCCAACGCCGTGACATCTAAATCAAAATGAAGCGTCTCATACAAATTGGACGCATCCGGCACAAATCGCGCAGTTTGGAGTGCGGTACCAAGCGGCAAGAGTACGCTTTCGTCCACCCACTCGAAAATACCCGATGTGTTAGCACTGCCGCCGATCAGCGAGACATCTCCAAGCTGATTTCCAATCAGCACGGGTTCCGTGGTGGGCGGCGTGATGATCAACGGCGTAGCCTTATTCACTTGGAATGACTGCATGACATCCGGCGCGGGCTGATAGTCGTCGTTGCCACCCTGTGAAGCGCGAATGGATACATTCCCAGCCGAGTTGAAGGTAAGCAGGTTACCACTATTGATCGTTGCCGCCCCCTCCTCCACGGTGAAAGTAACGTCCAACCCGCTACTCGCACTCGCTGCCAGTGCAAGCTCGTTCGTAGCCACCTGTGTTTCGATCGGAACGAAACTGATCTCTTGCAATAAGCGGGCCTCACCGGTTGTCGTCACATTGGTAACCGCATAGGGACTATCGCCATTCGGGCTGCGCGCTTGAGCCCGAACGAAAAAGGTTGTCCCTGGCTCTAGCTCTGAGACCACTACATTGGTACTAGTTGTTACTAGATTCGAAAACCCGGAAACAAAACTCCCGAACTGATTCGAAAAAGATGTGTCCGTATGCACATCGATCGCATAACTGGTCGCATTAGAGGATGCGGTCCATACCGCGCGGAATGAGGTGTCATCAACTTCGACAATAGATATGTCGGGCGCTCCCGGCGGCACACCTAGACGGGTGATCGTCACTTCATCACTCAACACCTGAGCGGGACCTGCCGTACGCTCAACAGCCCAATTGCTTGAATAAACGTTAAACGGAACACCCGGCCCCGCGCTGTTGTTCCATATCCGCATACGCGTGATATTCATCAGATCGCGCGTGGCTAGTTGTCCGCCGACTTGTGTGCTGTCGACCATCAAGGAATAGGTGTTTGTTCCTGTCCGCTCAAAAACGAAGGAGAACCCTGCACCATGATAGGGCACACTGGTCACACGCTCTGCGACATCATCATTAATGCGATAGTGGGACTCCCCACCCACGAAGTAGAACTCGACTAGTGACTCCCCTGCTTCGTTCAGCAGGGTCCAGCCCACGGATGCCCCTGTCTCGATCCAATTATTTTCCCATTGAAAACTAAACTGATCACCAATAGCCAACGGGGCATGGAAGGGTCGTTCGGCACGCACCTCGCTGCCGCTATTCGCCCAAATCCCCCACGCGGTATCATCGATGCTCAGATTGACTTCAGACGCTGAGTCGGCGAGAAAGTGCCCCGCATTGCCGCCCGTCGCTTGAATGATCCACGGCAAAAACCCTATGCCTTCATTATCACCGATAGACCACCCGCCAACATAAGCTGACGCCGCATCTTCAGCCCACTGCTCAGTGTCCGACTCATAGGTCGTCTCAATCGTAAAACGATTCGTGCCTTCAGCCAGCGCCAACGCGCTGACCGACCACGGCGACTCAGCCGTCAGTGCCCCATTTGCGCCAGTCGCGCTATTGGACCATACGAGGGGTTCGGAGATCTGATCACCTACATTTCCAGACACGGCATACGTCGTCACACTGTTGGTGACCACCAAATCTCCCGCCGGATCCTCAATTTCCACGAAGCGGCGACGGACGCCGGTTCCACTCATGCTGACCGTGATCGGCTCACTCAATTGAGCTAAGTGAATCTCCAGCTCACCATCATAATCCCCCACCTCCTCGGGCGAGAGCTCGATTACAAGGTCGCGTGCTCCGCCCGACGGGATATCACTGCTCCACGAAACGGTGTAGCCAGATGGGAAATAAATGTTTGTGATCGTGGCGGAGATGGATGCTTCGTTTTGCATCGCCAATACGCGAGCTTGCGTGTCACCGACTTCAAAATCGCCAAAACTGAGATCGCCAGACAGGCTAAAGTCTTCATCACTAAAAGCGGGTAACAGCCCTGACGAAAAAAGCGAAAAGTGCTGTTCGTTATTCTGCAGTGTGCCCTGATAATCGATTACAATGGTATAGATACCGGGCTCTGCCGGCTCAGCCAAATAGACCTGTTCAACATTGTCTGTATTGTTGGTTCCCGTGATCGCGGGCTGGCTCATAGAAGCCTGAGTCCATGTGCCAACGAAAGGCATGACATACGGCAAGAACTCTTCGCCGTTCGGCCCAATGACTTTTACATCAAGATTGTTCACCAAGCGGGGCGATCGGTTATCGGTAATGCTTGTTGCCGTGCCAGCAGGATCCGTCCACGCCAAGGTAACACGGATCGGAGATTGTCCGTCCCAAGACCCTTCATAAATGATGGGGCGATTGCCAGCACTGATTATACCTTCTGCAAAACGGATACTGCTGTCGGTGCCCGCATGATCCAGAAGCAGCTCAACTGCGGCCAGGCCATTCACTAACCCCCAGCCATAGCGATAATCGGGACCTGAATTGCCCATATCATCGGCTGTGTGAATTAAGAGTCCGCGCATGGCGCTAGCCCGCATCGCTTCGCCGGGGAATAACTGCTTGAATTGTTCCTTCACTAGCGCCGCCGTACCTGCTGCATTCGGTGAGGACATGCTCGTGCCACTTGAGACGTAATAATGGCTATTATCGTTGTTACCCGAGGAGGTCAAGGAGGTGCCTTGGGCGACGAGGTCTGGCTTGATGCGGCCGTCGTCGGTTGGCCCCCATGAACTGAAGCTGGACATGGTTGAGCTCGTCACATCCCGCTCTCCGCCAGTGACGGCCTCGGTCACCGCTCCAATCGTCAGGACATTCTTGCCCAACGCATGATCCCCAATAATGTCATACCCTCCTCGATACAGGCCATCACCTGGGGGGTGCGCACCCGGATCGTATGGAACTAGGGAACCGCCGGGTGACAAGGCGACATTTGCGCCCGTTGTCGGGTTATCCGTTCGATCATTGCCTGCAGCCCAAAAGATGGCGTAATACGGACGAGAAAAAACCAGCGCGTCGATATCACGGGCATAGGTGTTATAACGACCAAAGGCACCTTCGATGGCACTCGGTCCGCTACCACCACCATGCCATTCAAAATTGTCCCCATTCCAGTACCAGCCCCGAATGAATCCATAGCTGTGATTCGAGATATAGATTGTGCCAGCTTCATCGGGTTCGGATGCGCCACGACTCAGCATCTCCGTCAGATCGTCAAACCAATCATATGAATCCACCCTCGCTTCAGGCGCCATACCGCGTGCATTCGCATTCGCCCCGGCGGCAATCATCGTGCCCGCAACGTGTGTGGCGTGATTGATTGAGGCCACGCCATTCATATTGGATAATCGACCATCAGCAAATTCAGTGTGGGTCGTGCGTCCCGATCCCCCATCCCAGACACCGAGCACAAGGTCGGTGCCAGCTAACTCGTAGGGCACTGTCTGCAGGAGATTGGCTCCAGTTGAAATGGCTGCATTCATATTACGGGTGGCATAATAGAGCGGGTAACCATGCTCAGTAATGCCTACCACTTCGCGCACGCGACCATCCGGCAACTCCTGCCTTAGCGGTAGTCCAAGTTCCTCTGCACGGCGCCTCCCGGCCTCGCGTCGGAGCCCTTCAAGTTGTCGCATAGCGATCGTTACTTGCTCGGTCTTGGCGGGTTCTTCCAGCCCCTCAGCAGCCTCCAGTAGATCGGCTAACCCGAGCGTCGTCAGCGCTTCGACGTCATCACTGAGGTGATCCTCCGGCAAAACATCTCGTAACAACGAATGCAGTTCGGTCACTGACGGCTCGATGCTATCCGCCTCATCACTCATCGCCGAGCCAGTGTCATCCGGATCGGTGGAGGCGGAGTCGATCATCGACTCTTCGTGATTTTGTGTCGCTTGATACTCAGCCGAAGCTGACTCCTGCGCAGGTTCCGAAATCGTGCCAGAGCTCTGTTCGACTGGAGAGGAGGTTAGGCTCAGCAAAAGCCACATCGTGCCAAAGAGGAGCACGAGACCCGCAATGAAACCGATTTGTAAACGCTTTTTTGTCACCACATGCACACAAAATCAGTACGACGAGCTGGATCAACGCACACCACAAAGCCCACTACATGCTCGTAGTCTGAACCACTACTGTACTCGCTATTGAGCAAAACGTAAACGTTCAAAAGATGTCGGGCGATGGGGTTTGAGCTTACACTCAACCACGGACAATCAGCTCCAACGAGCAATTCGCTGGTCGCGTACACGACGCGATAAGTGTTGCCCATTTTTATTCATCGCGGGGCGGGAAATCGAACTCCGTCTCAAACAGTTCGACCATGCGTGCGATAGAGGCGGAAGCGGTTGGACCAGCAGTATGTATTTCGACGGTGGCCCCTTCCTCTAACCCCATGGAAAGCAATTCAATCGCTGACTTCGCATCGCCGGTCTGTTCCCCCAACTGAACCGTAATCTCGTCCTCAAACGTGCGGGCCTCCTTCACGATCACCGCGGTGGGACGGCAATGGATACCCGCTCGATTCTTGATGACCGCCTGTTGCGTGGCCACCGATTCACCTTGGTCTTGGTCCGTCATAGCCTCTGGCTCGTACTATCCGCTCCTTAAAGCGCGGGCTCCAATTGGGCCACTGCAAATCCGGCATCGCGAATCATGGCCATATCTTCCTCATATTTGGCTCCCGGCGTGGTCAAATAACCCTCGGTAAACATCGAATTCGCCGGATATAGCGCCAACGGCTGCATGTGTCGAAGATTTACTTCGCGTCCGCCCGCCACACGCAGTTCACTTCGCGGATTCACCAATCGAAACATCGCCAATGCCTTCAAGCACTCGGTAGGGGTTAAGCGTGGCAAGTCGCCCAGTGGCGTACCCGGTCGCGGATCGAGGAAGTTGACTGGGATCGCTTCCACGGACAGCTCACTTAGTTCGAAGGCAAGGTCGACGCGATCTTGTAGCTCTTCGCCCATGCCGATAATCCCGCCACAACATGCTTCCATACCCGCCTTGCGCGCGGCGCGGACAGTCGCGACGCGATCGTCATACGTGTGCGTCTGAACGACTTTAGGGAAATAGCGGCGGGATGTCTCAAGATTATGATTAAAGCGGTGAACACCGGCAGCAGCCAGTTGCTCTGCCTGCTCGTCGTTCAACAAGCCTAGCGATGTGCAAAGTTCAATGGGAATCTCGCTTTTAATCTGGCGCACCGCCTCACACACAGTGTCCAACTCGCTGTCCGAGGGACCGCGCGTTGCGGTCACCATGCAATATTTCACCGCTTGTCGCTGATGCGCCTCACGTGCACCGGCCACCAATTCCTCGACGGTTTGCATGCGATAGCGATCTACGCCGCTATAGGAGCCGATCGCCTGACTACAGAACGCACAATTTTCACGGCACATACCGCTTTTTGCATTTTGCAAAATGTGGATCCGTACCTCTCGACCATGGTAGTGCAGACGCACACGAAACGCGGCATCCAGGATCGCCAGTAGCTCATCGTCAGCGGCCTGAAGCACAGCCATTGCGTCATCACGCGAAATGGTTTCGCCTCCTAAAACGGTTTCCGCCAAATTACTCCATCTCATCCCAGATTCTCCTCCAAACGCTACAACACCACTGATCGTTACACTCGCGCCATCGTATGAACTAAGTGCTTTAAGCATGATCAGAAATTCGTCATGCTTGCATGCCACGAGTAACGATGATGCGCAGCCCAAAGTCAATCCGAAATCCCGCAGCTAGCCTCCATGCATAAGATCCCCGAAGCATGGTTGAATGAAGCTTTGCAGTCGCTCGACAAGGAAGCGAAGCGGCGTCAATTGGTCACCTATTCACACGTTGGCGGAATACTAGAGGACAACAACCAGCACTGGCTAAATTTAGGATCTAACGATTATCTAAACCTAGCGGGTGATCAACGACTGCGGACAGCCGCCATTGAAGCCGTTGAGTCGTTTGGGACCGGTTCCGGCGCGTCACGCCTAGTCACCGGCACCCTTCCTCTGCACGAACAACTGGAAATCCAACTGGCAACCCATAAGAGATTTCCTGCCGCACTCACCTTTGGCAGTGGATACATGACCAATGCCGGCACCATTCAGGCCCTCGTGGGACGAAGCGACCATGTGCTGGCCGATCGGTTAATCCATGCCAGCATGATCGATGCCGTACGGTTGAGTGGCGCCCGGTTGCACCGCTTTGCCCACAACGACATGCAATCGCTGGCCGATCAACTGGAGCGACTGCCAAAAGGGCGCCGACTGATTTTGACTGAATCCGTCTTCTCAATGGATGGCGATCTCGCCCCCCTGAAGGACATCGCAGCATTGGCATCCCACTATGAAGCTATGCTGATGGTTGATGAGGCCCACGCCGGCGGTTTATACGGACCACATGGTGCGGGTCGAATTGCCGAGGCAAAACTGCAGGATGATGTCACATGCGGCATGGGCACGTTCAGCAAAGCGCTGGGCGGCTATGGCGGATTCGTGACGTGTTCGCAGGAGCTACGTGAATGGTTGATCAATAAGGCCCGCGCATTCATTTATACAACCGCGCCGCCCCCATCCACCGTGGCCACCGCGATTGCGGCCCTTAACATCCTTGCCGCCGAACCCGCTCTCGGCTCCGAACTATTGCAGCGGGCACGACATTTTCGTGATCGACTGCAGGCTGCGGGTCTCAATACGCTGCACTCAGATAGTGCGATTGTGCCGATTGTGATTGGCGAAAATGATGCTGTGCTGCGTATTGCTCAGCGACTAAAGGATCAGCACATTCTCGTTGGTGCCATCCGTCCGCCGACCGTCCCAACCGGAACAGCGCGTCTGCGATGCTCCATAACACTTGCTCATACGAAGTCGGATCTGGATTTTGCGGCAGATCAAATAATCGCCGCCTGCGAACATGAGGCCATTCCATGAGCAGTATGCCTATACTACTTTTTTCTGGCTGGGCCATGCCATACGCTCTCTTGAAGGAATTCGCCGAGGCACTAGATCATCCTGTGACTATTTTCGATCTTTGTAACCCGGGAACAATCGACACTCAGCGAACAATTTCGGAGGCCGCACAGGAAATCGTTGCAGCGCAGCCCGCGCCTCCTTTATTAATTGGCTGGTCTACTGGCGCGCTGCTAGCACTGGAGGCCGCGACCCGACCGAACACATCGCTGTCAGGTATTATTGCCCTCTCCGGTACCGCCTGTTTTTGCACACGCACAGAGTATGCCTTTGGGCAACCCCCCGAGGTTGTGCGTGCGCTGCGAGAAGGGGTTTTGTGCGAAGAAACAAAAGTACGCACCCTCAAGCGCTTTTATCATGAAAGTGCGCATCCAGACCGGCTGAGTCGATCCTTGCGTGACCAACTCGAGCAAA
>SLCI01000243.1 GCA_007125875.1 Kiritimatiellia bacterium
AAGGCCACACCAGCTCATCGAATCCTCCACCGCCGCATCAGCCCGGCGACGGCCCAGGCGCGCGAGCGAGCTATCAGGGTTATCGCTGGCAGCAGCTAGGAGAGAACGTTTTCGCCTACGCCTTCTCGGTTTGGTACAACCATGCAGGTTTCAACATCGATTGGGGGCCGGGCACGTGGCACGGCATGCAGGATCCTCCCGGGCACCGGCTTGCGATTCATGAACCGCTATATCGCGAAGTCGGTGTGGGCATGCTTGAGGACAGTGCGACCTCCAACGGGCAGTCTGTTGGCCCGTTGCTCTCTACTCAAAAGTTTTCGCGACAACTCGATGCCGATCATCCCTTCATTGTCGGAGTGACGTTTATGGACTTGGATGAAACCGGGTTTTACGCAGAGGGCGAAGGTTTGGGTGGTGTGCGCGTGGATGTGGAGGGAGCCAGTTTTTACAGCATCAGTTCGGAGCATGGAGCGTTCGCTGTACCGGTGTCCGGTGACGGCACGTACACCGTAACGTTCAGCAAACCGGGCTATTTGACCGTGACGCAAGCCGTCACCGTCGTGAACGGCCAAAACGTAAAGGTGGACTACTTAGCCGAAACAGATCCTAACGCAGGATGGGTGACCGACCTTTCCCGCGGTGCGGGGGACACGCTGAAGGCAGAATTTGTCTATGGCGGTTCTGCGAGCGATCTGGCTGTAGAGGTAACGGAAGATTTCGTCACATGGGATCCAGTGTCGGCTACGATCAATGACATGGGGGGCGGCAGCTTTGAACTTGAAGTCGATACCTCCCCCCCTATTGGCATCTTCCGCGTGATCCACGACCCATAAGAAATGATCAAACGTGTGAGGCGATCGTGGTGGGAAGGGATGCCTTTACCCTTCGGCGGCGCGGCGAATCCGATCCATCAAGGCGTGACCCAAACCGGTTTCGGGGACCTGCTGGCAATAGATACGTGTGACACCCGCTTTCTCGCAGGTACGGAAGAATCGGAATAATTGTCGCGCATACTCTGCCAGATCGGTGCACACGCACACGCGGTGCGGCTTAACTGTAAAACCTTCGCCCACCAAGCCGATGTAGGCACTGGTCGCGGCTTGATCCGGCGGCACTTCGTGCGGACCGGAAACCACCTGTACTTGAGCTGTTGGAGCATAGTGCCGATGATTCATGCCTGGACTGCGGGCGGGCTCGCTCTCAACGGCACCAGTAGCCAACTGAATACGAGGTAAAACCTCTCGCAATTGTTCGAAGGAAATTCCGCCCGACCGCAAGATAACAGGGCATGAACGCGAGCAGTCAATCACCGTCGATTCCAGACCGATCGGACTCGAGCCGCCTTTCAGAATCGCATCGACACGACCATCCAATTCTTCCGACACCGCCTGCCAAGTGGTTGGGCTCGGTCGTCCGGATCGATTTGCTGAGGGTGCCGCAACGGGGCAATCACATTCACGCAGGAACGCTTGGGCGACGGGATGATTTGGCGAGCGAACGCCCACGGTGTCCAAGCCAGCCGTCACAGCGAGCGGCAAGTCCGGATGACGCGGGACGATCACAGTGAGCGGACCAGGAAAGAATGCCTCCATGGCCAATTGTGCGGCCGGCGTGATCTGCGCGGCCACACGTGCCAGCTGATCCGTGTCCGCGACATGCACAATCAAGGGATTGTCCTGGGGCCGACCTTTAGCACGAAATATGGCCTCGACCGCGTCGGGACGAAAGACGTCTGCACCCAGTCCATAGACCGTCTCGGTCGGGAACGCCACCACACCGCCCGCACCTAGCAAGCGCGACGCGACACGCGGCGATCGTGTGATGCGAGTTATCATGGACGGGCTTGTATCATGCTCCAAATCTGCGGCAAAGCAGATTCCCGCCGGAGAAACGGAAAGAGCTTTCAGCCTTCTTCATAACTGGCTCAAAAACACCGATTATCTCCCCTGCAACCAGCCACAATAGCGCTCAGCCTGTGACAATTATTGTGCACAAAAAAGTAGACATATTTGTAAAAAATACATATAAGACAATATGGCAATAAAATACGAACATTCCCATTGGCGCAATGCTCCGATGCGTTGCTTGAGCGTGTTATTCATTTTTATGGCTTGTTGCCTGCTGTATCCCGCCAGTGCCGTGCAACCCATTTCCGGTATCTTGGCGGCTTATGATGACGTGACAGACGATTCGGATGACTATTCCGCGCCGGGCGGTGGTTCAGGCGACTTCCCTTCCTCTAATACGTACGATATTCGTTTCAACGTCGGTAATCAGAACAACTTATGGCTGTCTGGGTTCGAAATCGGGGCAGAGGTCTTTAACTTCGTTTTGTTGGCAGATATAATCAATATCGAGCGAGTCGATAATGCCACGATCAGCGGCAACCATCATATTATTCTCTTTGAACAAACCGGGGTGTCAGGCACCGATGTTGACCTGAAGACCAGCGCGACGTTCACGATGGAGGAGGCGCTGCGGAGCCCCATCGTCAATCGAGGCGCCGACAATGTGTTCGCCAATCAGGGCGACGGCAATGGCAACAATAACAACATTCAGCGTATCGATTATATTTTTCCTGACGGCTTTCCCGTATTCAACAACATCCATACGCGCGGATTCTTGATTATGGATCGTGGCGGCAATGACCGCTTCCGGATCGCTGCCATCACTGGTCTCGACACGAACGGACTGCCGAACGCCTTCATGGATCCCATCACCGTGATGGAGACAGACTGGGGCGAGTCCGGTATCACCCTCGATACCGTGGTGATGCGGGGTTACACCGAGGATGGTGACGAGCTGCGTCCTTCGGCAAATGTTGGCCCGCAACCACTCGCTGGTGTCTTTGTGTCTTGGGAAACCTTGGGCTTGGAAACCAATGATTTCATCTATGGGTACTCACTGGCCGCCGCCGACGTGACCCTGGATGGCAGCCTCTGGACCGAGGTTGATGACCCCGATCTCTTTCCTCAAAATACCTCTCCTGCGGCCACACTCGGCGGCTTGGATTTGATCAGTGGCGGCATGATGTTTTTCGAGTCCCAACTTGATGTAACGGTCGGCGACTTTGTGTGGGACGACTGGAATGGCAATGGCATTCAGGACCCGGGCGAGCCGGGCCTCTCCAATGTGCTGGTGCATGTCTACGACGTGAACACCAACCTGGCCGCGGTCACTCGTACCGACAGTAATGGCTTTTGGCTCGCGCAAGGCATTGGGCCGGGCGACTTTTTCGTCGAGTATTTCCTGCCCGATGACTACCAATTCACGGTGCCCTTCGCAGGCACGAACACGGCGGTGGACAGCAATGCCGATCCGGTTACAGGACGCAGCGATATCTTTTCGTTGGTATCGGGTGAAACCAATCGCACGATTGATGCCGGCATGCACTTATCTCCGAGCGACCTGCGGTTGGATAAATCGGTTACACCGTTGTCTGCGAATCATGGCGATACGATCGTTTACTCACTGAGCATAACCAATGTCGGCCCTGAGACCGTCGACCTCGTGCAAGTGACGGATCCCCTGCCTGCCGCAGTAAGCTTCACGGCATACGGTGCAACGATGGGAGCTTATGATGACGTGACGGGGATTTGGAACATCGGCGAACTCCTCGTGGGCGCTACGGCCTCGCTCACAATCACGGGGTCGGTCAACAGTGGTTTTGCAGACTCTGTCATTACGAATGTGGCGGAGATCACTCGCATGAATCGGCCGGACACGAACTTGATCGACAATGTGGCCTCCGCCTCGTTTCGCATTGAAGGCGCGGACCTAGGCGTCACCAAAACGGCTGACTGGGATACGCCCGTCGTTGGCTTACCGTTCACCTATTCTATCTTTTTGACCAATAGCGGTCCGGATATGGCGCAAGCGATCGAAATAACCGACAACCTGCCCTCCAGCGTGACCTATAGTAACTCGCTGGCCTCTCAAGGCATCTATGACCCCGGCACTGGCATCTGGGATGTGGGCGATTTAGCAAATGGCGATGTGGCGCTGCTGGAGATCACCGTCTTTGCCAACGAAGGCACGAGTGGTTTTTTTGTTGTTACCAACCGCGCCACGGTCACCGATGTCATCCAAGAAGATCCGAATCCCGACAACAATGAGGATGAAGCGATCGTTACCGTCTGCGGGCCAAATATCACCGTATTAAAATCGGTCGACCGACCGGCAGTGAATGAGGGCGATACCGTTTGGTACACGATCACCGCACTCAACAACTGCGTGCTGGATGCGACGGGCGTCGAAGTGACGGACCCGTTGGCCACGGGTTTGACCTATGTCAGCAATCAAACCTCGCAAGGAACGTATGATCCGATATCCGGCATCTGGACCGTGGGCAGCATTTCACCCGGCGATACAGCCGAATTGTTGATCGAGGCGACCATCGATGCCGGCACCATGGGGACGGCCATTACGAATACAGCCGCCTTAACCGCATCGGACTTCCCCGATCCGTTTCCGGATGATGACGAGGACTCAGCGATTGTGTTTGTTAGCTCCTTGGGGATTGAGAAAACTTCGGACGTAATCGATTTCGCTGCACCCGGAGACACGATCACCTACACAATTGTGGTCACCAATAGCGGCGCGTTCACACAGACGGGTGTTAACGTTAACGATCTGTTGCCGCCTGGCACCGTGTATGTGCCGGACAGCGCCACGATTGAAGTTGAACCTCCATTCATCGCCACGGCTCCAGAGGTCGACTTACGTCTGCAGTACTTCAACAACGAAAC
>SLCI01000041.1 GCA_007125875.1 Kiritimatiellia bacterium
GCCATGCTGGTTTTGACATAATCGGGCACCGACAAGCCTTTCTCGACAGCTTTCTTCGCCAGTAAACCCGCCCCAATCAACAGGCTCGGATTCGACGTGTTCGTGCAGCTCGTGATCGCGGCGATCACCACGGACCCGTGTTTGAGGGTGCCGCGCTCCGGAACCTCGGCGGTTTGATCCAAATCAGACGATTGGACCCCAAAGCCGCGCTTCTCAGGCGACTCGGTCAGCGCTTCCTTAAAGGAGGACTGCAAATTGCGGACAAAGACGCGATCCTGTGGCCGTTTGGGACCGGCCAAGCTAGGCTCAACGGTGCCCACATCAAGTTCGACGACCTGATCAAACTCCGGCACAACGTCCTTTTGGCGGAACAGGCCTTGCTCTTTACAATAGCGTTCGACCAAATCAATTTGCTCTTCCGAACGGCCGGTGATGCGCAGATAGTTCAAGGTCGCGTCATCAATCGGGAAGAAGCCCATCGTGGCGCCGTATTCGGGCGACATGTTGGCAATCGGCGCACGATCAGCCAAGGTCATGTGATCGAGTCCCGGACCAAAGAACTCCACAAATTGCCCAACCACACCCTTCTCGCGCAGGACTTGTGTAATTGCCAGTGCGAGATCCGTGGGGGTTACCCCCTCCTTCAATTCGCCGTTCAGACGGAAACCAGTGACGGTGGGCATCAGTAACGGAATCGGCTGACCGAGCATCGCCGCCTCGGCTTCAATGCCGCCGACGCCCCAGCCCAACACGCCCATACTATTGATCATGGTGGTATGGGAGTCGGTGCCCACCAGCGTGTCAGGATAAGCAATCCGCCGTCCCGCCGCGTCCTCCGCTGCGGAAACACAGGTGGCGAGGTATTCCATGTTGACCTGATGACAAATACCCAGGCCCGGAGGCAACACGCTTAAGCGTTGGAAAGCGCCTTGGCCCCAACGCAGGAAACGATACCGTTCACGATTCCGCTCAAATTCCTTGGCGAGGTTATAATCGTAGGCTGGCTGGTCTCCGTACTGATCGACTTGGACCGAGTGATCGATCACGAGATCGACTTGGATTTGCGGCTCAATCTTGGCGGGATCATGTCCCGCGCGTTGCAACGCACTGCGCAGTGCGCCCAAGTCAACGACGCACGGCACACCGGTGAAATCTTGCAACAGCACGCGCGTGGGCATGTAGGGATACTCCGTATCGCTCGATTGCCCCGGCTTCCACTGGGTAAACGAACTGACATGCTCCGGCGCGTAGGCGGGATGCGTTTGCATGCGAATGAGCGATTCGAGCAGAATCTTGAGGGAAAGGGGGTATTTCGATACATCGCCGAGGCCCAAGTCGGAAAGGGCGGCCAAGCTGAAATAGTGAACATCGGCGCCCGAAGCTAGTTTCAGCGAGCGTAAGGTAGATTCAAGTGAACTCATGAGAGACCTCCGTGTGAGTTGAAAAATGGTCGAAAAAACAGCGGCGACTCTACGCCCGCAGCCTCGCAAAGTCAATCCACGGTGCGCTTGACTTGGTAAGCTCAGACGATACAGTGGCGACGAACGCTAGGGGAGTTCTTCTGAAGAACTGAGAATCTCGCACGGTGCGGGTGACCCTTTGAACCTGTTTGGGTAATGCCAACGTAGGGAACGCGGTGGTCCTTTCGACCGTTCTTGCCTCCTCTACGCCCGGCATCCGAAAGGAAAATCGTATGGATGTGGGCTTCGCTGGAATCTGGATCGTCATTTTATCTGCGGCCTTCTTTTCATGGCTCGGGCTAAATGCCGTGCGCGGTCAACGGCATACACTGGAAGATCATCTCACGAGCCGTGACTCGACCGGCTCCGTCACCGGCGCGGCGACGGTCGCCGCGTCAATCATAGGCGTCTGGGTATTGTTCAGCCCGGCGGAAACCGCCATGTGGGCCGGACTCGCCGGAGTCGCGGGCTATGCACTCGGACAGGCGGCGCCCTTGTTCACATTCGCTTGGCTTGGTCCGCGCTTGCGTCGCCTGATGCCGCACGGCCACTCATTAACGGAATATGTGCGCCACCGATTTGGTCGGCCGATGTACGTCATGACCTTGGGGATTATGCTCTTTTACATGTTCGTCTTTCTCGCTGCTGAATTGACCGCTATCTCGCTGGCCATTCGGCTGGTGGCTGATGTGCCGCTCTTTTGGACCGCCTTGATCGTGGCGGTTGGCACTGTCGCCTACACCTCCTATGGCGGGCTACGTGCCTCGATCTTCACGGATCGCATTCAGTTTTTTTTAATCCTTCCCATGCTCGTGCTGATGTTGGTCGGCGCGCTGATTCTGTTGGGGGGTACGGGACCAGCCTTCGATGCCGCGCATGAAGAAGCGCCGCACCTGTTTTCGTTCACACACATGGCGGGCGTGGAATTCGGGATTACTCTGGTGATCGCCGTGTTGGCGGCCAATATGTTTCATCAAGGATTCTGGCAACGCGTATACGCGAGCAAAGATGAGCGCACGTTGCGCCGCTCCTATGTTGTCGCGGGCGTGTTGGTGATCCCGATGGTCTTCATCGCTGGAGTCTTCGGCCTCATGGCGGCCAGCGCCGGTGTGGCCGCGGAATCCATGTCGGTGGCTCTGTTTGCTGTTGTCACGGAAACGTTTCCACCTTGGTTGACGTTGCTGGTATTGGTTTTGGCGATCGCCTTGGTGATGAGCAGCATGGATACGTTGCTGAACGGAATCGCCAGCACGGTGATCAGCGATTTGGCGAACATGCGTTCTGACTGGACGAGCGTACGGCTATTTCGCTCGACGCGCTGGGTCACAGCGCTGGTCGCGCTCCCGGCGGTTTGGATTGCTTCGCAGGGATACAGCGTCCTCTACCTGTTCCTGGTTGCCGACTTGGTGTGCGCCGGTGCATTGTTCCCGGTCTTTTACGGACTGTTCGCGCGGCGTTTCAGTGGAACGGCAGCCGTGACGGCGACGGCGGCCGGCATCGCCGTTGGCGTGCTCTATTTCCCAAAGCCCGATTTCTCTCCGCTCTTTAGTATCCCGTTTGCGGGCAGCTTCCTGATTAGTTTCTGCGCCGCCTTGTTCGTCTCTACGGTCGTAGCAGTAACTTGGCACCGGATCGCGATTCTTATAGGGAAGGCGACGCACTATGATTTCGCAATCCTTTCTCAGCGCGTCACCTTAATTGGAGAGTCAAGCCAATGACCCCATCCGCAGGTATCGTCGGCGCAGGCATTATGGGGCGTATGCTGGCCTTGGCATTGCGGCGCAAAGGCTGGGACGTCACCCTGTTCGACCGAGACACCGAGCACGGCACGCAGAGCTGCACGTGGACCGGTGCCGGCATGATCGCGCCCTATTGTGAGCTGGAAGCGGCGGAACAATTGATCACCGCTCTCGGTGTCCGTTCCATGGACCTGTGGCCGGACTGGATGCAGCACTTTGCTAAGCCCGTTTATTATAAGGACGGCGGCTCGCTCGTTGTCGCTCATCCCAACGATCGTCTTGAGTTGGAACGACTGAAGCGGCGTGTGAGCGATAATGCGCCACGGCCCGACATCATGCGGGAAATCAATGCGGCGCAGATTGGTGAGCTCGAGCCGGAACTGGCCGAGCGCTTTTCGTCCGGCCTCTATTTCCCATTCGAGCAGCATCTCGACAACCGCGATTTACTACACGCAATGGCCACCACCCTTCATCGCGACGGTGTGCGATGGATCACCGGTGTGGAGATTCAATCTGTTAACGCCGGGCGCGTCGAAGGCCCCGACACATGGAGCTTCGATTGGGTGTTCGACTGTCGCGGCGTGGGCGCAAAAGAAGAGTTGCCCACGCTGCGCGGCGTGCGCGGCGAACTTCTTTATCTGCACGCGCCCGAAGTGAATCTGTCACGTCCGGTACGCATCATGCATCCGCGCCAATCGATCTATATCGTGCCGCGCCCGAACCAGATCTATGTCGTCGGCGCAACGGCGATCGAGAGTGAAGACGTGCGCGAGATTACCGTGCGTTCCTCGCTGGAACTGCTCTCTGCAGCGTATACCGTGCACACCGGTTTTGCCGAAGCGCGGTTGCTTGAGACGTCGGTCAGCGCGCGACCCGCCTTGCCGGATAACTTGCCGCGTTTCTTTGTACGGGACGGATTGGCGCGCATAAACGGCTTGTATCGACACGGTTTCCTTATTGCCCCTGCGCTGTGCGAGCTTATGCTGTCCTATCTGGATCGCGGGACAGCACCGGAGGACGGTGCGAAGCTATTCGAGCAGGAAACAGTTTAAATGATCGATGTTATGCCAGTTTCCAATACTGTTCAGTCCATTCTCGGAGGACGCGACGGAGCGCGTCCCTCCGGGATGTCTTTGCAGTGCCTGGCTACGTACAAAGTGCACTCGAGGGGCAATCTCGGGAGGCTGTCTCGAAATTCGGCTCATTCTAAATCGGGGGATGCGCCTCACCTATCCCATGAAGCGGTGGTAGGGCGAGGCGTCTCGCCGAGCCGCTGGCGAGAGAGCAGGAACAAGATCCGAGCGGGGCAGGACCAATGTCTCGGCTCATCCAGAGGATTCGCCCTACCAAATTGGGACGCGACGGAGCGCATTCCGCCAGGTTGCCCGAAGAATGTGCCGAAAAATTATAGAAACTTCTGTTGGAGTGTGAACCGATGAAACTAACGATTAATGGCGAGATTCAGGAAGTTCCGGCAGAGCAGACGATAGAGCAAATCACAACACAATTGGGCTACGACGGCCAAGCTGTAGC
>SLCI01000042.1 GCA_007125875.1 Kiritimatiellia bacterium
AGAATATCGAATTGATTGCCTCCGAAAACTATGCCAGCCGCGCCGTGCGCGAGGCGCAAGGTTCCGTCATGACCAACAAGTACGCGGAAGGGTATCCCGGCAAGCGCTGGTATCACGGCTGTGAATTCGTTGATCAAGCGGAGCGCCTTGCGACTGAAAGAGCCAAAACCCTCTTTGGCGCCGAGCACGCCAACGTCCAACCGCACAGCGGTAGCACGGCAAATATGGCGGTCTACTTCGCGGTGTTGGAGCCGGGCGATACCATTCTTGCGATGAGTTTGGCGCATGGTGGCCACTTGACGCATGGTCATAAGGTCAACTTCTCGGGCCGCTTCTTTAACGTCATCCAGTACGGAGTGGACCAGGAAACCGAGCTGATTGATTATGATGAGATCGAACGTCTGGCAGATGAAAATAAGCCCAAGCTCATCTGCTGCGGTGCCAGTGCATACTCGCGCATCATTGACTTCAAGCGCCTACGCAAGATTGCAGATGGCGTCGGGGCCTATTTGATGGCCGATATGGCGCATATCTCGGGACTGGTGGCGGGCGGTTGTCATCCCAGTCCGGTGCCTTACTGTGAGTTTGTTACAACGACGACGCACAAGACCCTGCGCGGTCCGCGCGGCGGCTTGATTCTTTGTCAGGAACGATTTGCGGCAGATGTGGATCGCCAAATATTCCCCGGTGTTCAGGGCGGACCGCTGATGCACGCAGTGGCCGGCAAAGCAGTCTGTTTTCACGAGGCCTTACAACCTTCGTTCAAAGCCTATGCGAAGCAGGTGGTCAGCAATGCCCAGACCTTGGCGGCGGCGCTGGAACAGGACGGCGTTCGAATCGTTTCCGGCGGAACGGATAATCACTTGATGTTGGTGGACCTGACTTCGCTGGATCTATCTGGAAAGGATGCGGCGGCGGCATTGGATCATGCTCGTATCACCGTCAATAAGAACGCGATTCCCTTCGATCAGAAGAGTCCGTTCGTGACATCGGGTATCCGATTGGGCACACCGGCGATAACAACGCGTGGTATGAAAGAAGAGGATATGAAGACCGTCGCGAGCTTTATTCAGCAGGTCTTGAACAAGCCGGACGATCAGAAATCCTTGCAGCGGATTCGCGACGAGGTTGTTGCCTTTACGGCCCAGTTTCCGGTGCCCTAATGGCCGATGCTCGTCATCGGCTATTGAGCGTGGTGGAAAATCTAGATGCTCATGTGCGCCACCTAAAGGAAGAGGGGGTACGTGAAGTATCGGTTCAGCCTGAGACATTGGCGGCGTTGTCCCGTGCAATTGACGCGGAGGGCTCCAGCGCGGAGCGCGCTGTGCGGGCACCGAGTTCGGCGCCGCAGGCTGCACCTGCTCCGGTTCAGCACAAGGAGCCTATCGCTATGAGCCAGACCCTGAAATCCATCGCTGATCGTGTGGCGGCCTGCCGCCTTTGTGGATTGTGTACAACCCGCACAAATACCGTTCCGGGACAAGGCAGCGAGTCCCCGGAAATCATGTTTGTCGGTGAAGGGCCAGGCGCTGACGAGGATGCGCAAGGTTTGGCCTTTGTTGGACGAGCAGGCAAGCTGCTGACGCAAATGATCGAGGCGATGGGGTATCAGCGCGACGAGGTTTGGATCGGCAACATTGTGAAGTGTCGTCCACCCAACAATCGCAAACCCACGCAGGAGGAAATGCAGGCGTGTTTGCCTTACTTGAAGGAGCAGATCGCGTTCCTGAAGCCGAAAGTCATCGTTTGCTTAGGCGCCACAGCGGTGCAAGGCCTGCTCAATGACATGACGGGGATCACCAAATTACGGGGAGAATGGCGATCCTTTGAAGGGATTGATACCATGCCGACATTCCATCCCGCGTACCTGCTGCGTAATCCACCTGCGAAGCGCGAGGTCTGGACCGATTTGAAAACCGTGCTCGAAAAGCTTGGCCGCCCTGTGCCGGCGAAGAAACGATAGCCAGCAAGGGTGCTACGGAGCCCGTCCCAGAATACTTCTGCAGTAACTGGTTCTTCTTAGCGTGTACCGGAGGGGCAACCTCCGTGTTGCCCTGAGAATGTACCGAAAAGTTATAGCAACTGGTTGGAGAGTTCCTGACCTGTATTTTGGCGGGGGGGCGGTAGATGTCTCGACGCCGTCCCAATACCCGCCTTCGGCGCGATCGGTACTTTGCTCGACATGACTCGTGGGAGAGGGTTTCGCTGGGTGCGGACCATCACTTTGTTTGCGGCCTGGGACTCTATTGCGTTGTCATCCCGAGCTTGCCGAGGGATCTCATTCCCTGCCATCAGCCCTCGGCTTTCTATAGCAATTTTCGACAAACCAAGCACTTTACGTGCACGATGCATGCTATGAGGTAGAGTCTGATCCGCTATGCGTGCTCGCGCGAACTGTCATCCAAAGCGTTGTGGACCGCCGCACTCCTGCTGGATTCGAGCTTCTCGCCGTCGTTTTCTTATCAGCCATGTTTCCCCAACCAGCGATTAGGGCGAAAGATTAAAGCGAAAGACAAGGGGAGTAATGCCGGTTTCTATGACTTTTCGTAACATTCTCAGGGCAACCTTCCGCCTCCGCCAAAGCGGACAAGCTCGCTGGGGGCGCAAAGTAGATCGCTTATCTGCTGTTGTAAGCCAAACCCGGGCGGGTGTTTTGTGAATCGGTCGTTTTTTGCCGACTAGTCGTTGATGTTGACGCGCATCGTCGACTGCTTGAGGACTTCTTGATCGATATTGGGGGCATCGATCAGGCCGCCCTGCGTCGCCTCCAGCACTTTTTCGACGGCTGCCTTCACAGACGAGGCGTCCCCACTTGCGATACGCAACACAGGCATGGAGTCGGGCAAAGCCAGTTGACCGCGCAAATGGGCCACTTGATCCGGCAAGCTAAAGGCCTTCTTGCAGTTTGGGCAGCGTCCTTTTTTGCCGACATCACTATCGCGCACCCACAATTTCTGGCCGCATACGGGGCAGCTCATTTTGAAATCGGATTCGCCCTGCTCTCGCACGATCACTACGGCAATAGGCTTGCCGGAATCTGTTGGCAGCCGACGATAAATGGCTTTTACCTTATCGAGCGAAATCACATCGAGGAACCGAACCAGCAACAATATGATGCCAGCCTGGTTGGTCGCTTCGTCCCAGCCCGCATTTAAACGCGGATCACCAGATAACACATCAACGGAGACTTGACGCCCGCCAATCGATGCTTGTGCCTGACCGTTTGTCACAGTCTTGGCAAATTGTTCACCCATCTCTTGATGGATGCTCAGTGCCAAGGCACTCACTTTGCTGTCTGATTGTGCTGCCATACTGAGAGTGTGACCGCTTAATCGCTCCAGTTCAAGCAGAATTAACGGACTTTGTTCTCTTCGTGACGCTTCTTAACGATCTGCTCGGCGAGTGCGAACGGTACCGCCTCATAATGTTCGAAGTGCATACTGAACGAGGCGCGACCCTGCGTTAGGGTGCGCAGCGTGTTGGAATATCCGAACATTTCGCTCAGGGGCACCATACCGCGTACGAGCTTGTTGCCCTTTACGGTTTCCATCGACTCGATACGACCGCGACGCTGACAAACAGAGCTTGATACCGGCCCCATAAACTCCTCAGGCGTAACGGCCTCCACCGACATGACAGGTTCCAAAAGCTGTGGATTGGATTTCATGAACAGTTCTTTGAAACCGGCACGACCGGCTTCTTGGAAGGCAAAATCGCTCGAGTCGACGTCATGGTAAGACCCATCAACCAGTTCAACGCGCATGTCTACTACCGGATAGCCGGCATATGGACCCGCTGTCATGGCCTTTATAATACCTTTTTCGACCGACGGGATATATTCGGATGGAATACGACCGCCGACGATTTTGTTCACAAACTCGAAGCCAGAACCCGGATCGAGCTGTTCGAGTACGAGCACCACATGACCGTACTGACCGCGGCCACCGGACTGCTTGACGTGCTTGTAGGCACCTTCGATACGGCGTGTACCCGTTTCGCGATAGGCCACTTCCGGTCGGCCCACATCGGCGACCACGTTGAACTCGCGCTTAATGCGGTCGACAATAATCTCAAGGTGCAATTCGCCCATGCCTGAGATAATCGTTTCGCTGGTCTCGTGATCGTAGGAAACCACAAAGGTAGGATCCTCGTCGGCAAGGCGCATAAGTGCTTCGCCCAGCTTCTCGTTATCCGACTGCGTTTGCGGCTGAATACTAATCGAGATCACCGGGGCCGGGAACTCGATCGCCTCAAGATGGATGGGATGATCCTTGTCGCAGATCGTGTCACCCGTCTTGGTATCGCTCAAGCCGACCACGGCGACGATGTCGCCGGCATGAGCGGCGTCCAGGCCTTCTTGGCGGTTCGCGTGCATTCGTAGAATGCGGCCGACGCGCTGATTTTTATCACGCGTGCTGTTCAGCACCGCCGAACCAGACTTGAGGGTGCCGGAGTAAATGCGAATATAGGTCAACTTGCCCATATGCTTGTCGGCCATGATTTTGAAGGCCAAGGCCGAGAACGGTTCATCATCTTGGGGCTGGCGCCGGGTATTTCCGGATTCGTCCGTTGCACAGATGATCGGGGGGATCTCGTTCGGAGCCGGCAGCAGGTTAACCACCCCGTCCAATACGCGCTGGATACCCTTGTTCTTGAAAGCCGACCCGCAGTACACCGGCACCACACGTCG
>SLCI01000022.1 GCA_007125875.1 Kiritimatiellia bacterium
CGGCATGGGCCGTGGCGGCGATGTGCCGGTTGGCGAGAACCTGGGTATTCTGGGTGCGCTACGGTATGACCCGGGCAGCAACAATAACCGGGCAGAACTCACCAATGCGGTGTCTATTGCGGGGCCCACGAGTCTGCATGTGGACGGATCACAGAACGTCCTGGACTTGAGCGGCGTGCTTTCCGGCGCTGGTCTAATCAGCAAGTCAGGTGGCGGCACGTTGGTGCTCAGCGGGAATAGCGCCGGTTACACCGTGCCCGCGGTTGTCAGCAATGGCACCTTGCAGGTGGACGGTGCGTTAGGTGCCGCTGTTGCCGTAGATAGTGATGGCACCGTCGCGGGGGCGGGCGTCGTGGGTGCACTTAGCGGTTCGGGCACCGTGGCTCCTGCCACGACCGATACGCTTACAACTCCGTCGGTGAGCGGGCTCAACTATCGCTTCACGTTCACCGAAACCGAGACTTCGATCCTGCGCTTGACCGATGCTGCGCCGTTTGTTGGCAACTTGAATGCGGCGAACACGATCGAGCTGTTCTTTGATGTGGAAACGTTGGACGCAAGCAGTGTGTTCCAGGGCGGCTTCTTCACGGACGAAGCGGCTGACTTCTTCAGTGCGATCGAAAACGCGACCTGGACTGTTTACGTTCGTGATGAGTCAGGCAGCGTCGAGCATGAAGGCGAAACCTATTCGCTCTACAGCGAGTCGTTGGAGCTGAGTACGGTCACTGCGACGATCGACTTCGGTGCCGGGCCGGTCAGTGGTCGTATCCTGCAAATTGGTGAAGCGGAAGCGCCCACAGGTTTTGCCGCTTGGCAGGACGAGGAGTTCTCCGAAGCGGAATTGGCCGACCCCGCGATTAGTGGTCCGTTGGCGGATCCCGACGACAGCGGTATTCCGAACCTATTGCGCTATGCCTTGGGGCTGGGGCGCACCGATGCGTTTGCTGACGCGTTACCGGAAGGGCAGCCTATGGCCGCGGGCGGTATCCTTCGTCACCGGCGTCTGCTGGACGCAGAGTCTGGTATCTCCTACGTGCTTTGGGTGAGCGAGGAACTCGATAGCGAATCGTGGCTGGAAGTCGAGTTTGGCACGGACTTGATCGAAATTGGGACAGAACCTACCGGTGACGGCCTGACCGAAATCGTGGAGTATGAAGTGCCGGAGGGTACGCTGGAGGAAGCGGTCCGCTATTTCCGCTTACAAGTGGTGCTGGACGGAGCGGAGTGAGCGCGCGTTAGACACACTTCCTCGACACACTTAACCGGATACCCTTAATCGGTCCGCTTTAGTCGACGCTCAGCCAGCGAACTCGCCCGGCTCTGCTGTTGGTGCTTGGGACTGCTGGTAGGGTCGAGATGTCTTGGCCCCCTCACAATATCTAATACCAGTTTCCAATACTTTTCGGTCTATTCTCTGAGGACGTGACGGAGCACGTCCCTCCAGAATGCTTCTGCAGTAACTGGTTCTGCTTAGCGTAAACCGGAGGGGCAACCTCTGTGTTGCCCTGAGAATGTACCGAAAAGTTATAGCAACTGGTATAAGTCGCGTCTCAATGTGGTAGGGCGAATCCTCCGGATGAGCCGTGAGCATGCTCCGCATGTGGACAGGCCCTGATATTGCGTTTGCTCCAGCGGCTCGGCGAGACGCCTCGCCCCACCGTCGCCTGCTGGGATAGGTGAGGCGAATCTCCCAGTGCTACCCGTCCTTTTGACGCAGTCCGGCAGGCCGCCGTCACCCGCGCTGGCTCTCTCCGGCCGCGCGTTTCTGTTTCGCTTTGCGAATCAGCAGTCCATCAATGATGGATGCTGGGACATAGCGCCTCAAAAACTCGCCGGCATACGTGGGGATGGTGATCTGATAACGTCGTTTGGGTCGCGGTGATTCCAAGGCATGCACGATTTTGATCGCAACGTCTTCGGGCGATTTGTTGATCCAGTCCGGCTTTTTTTGCTGAGCAGCGCGACGATCCAGTTCCTCGCGATACATCCATCCATTGGGAGAGTCATCGAAATTCAACGTTTCCGATGCGCGTCGTGCCGCGTTGCGTCGGAACTCGGTAATGATGGGCCCTGGCTCGACCAGAATCACGCCGACACCGGAATCGAACAATTCAACGCGCTGTGCATCGGCCAGCGCTTCCACCGCAAACTTGGATGCAGAATAGGTTCCGAGATAGGGGACACTCAAACGCCCGACCACCGAGCTAATGTGGACAATGCGACCATAGCCTTGCTGACGAAAGGTCGGTATCAGCCGATTTGTCAGGTCTTGCAGCCCAAACACATTCACTTCAAACTGATAACGGATATGTTCACGCGAAAGATCCTCGAGTGCGCCGGATTGGCCGAAGCCTGCGTTATTCACCAGGGCCCCAAGCTTGCCGTCGACTTGGCGCAGTGCCGCCTCACAACCTGCAGCGACGGAATCCGGGTCGGCCATATCCATTTCAACGGGGTCGAATCCTACACGCGATAACCCTTCGAGATCCTCCGCCTTGCGTGCAGTAGGGATGACGTGCCAGCCACGTTCTTTAAGCATTAAAGCGGTCGTTGCGCCAATGCCTGTGGAGCAACCGGTGATGAGGACAGTCTTGTGTTGTACGAGCGGTAGTTTCATAAGACACTCACTGTGCAAGAGCACTGTCCGGTTGTCAATTGACCGGTTTATCAGCAACTTGATGAAGTTTCGACAGGATTGCATTGGTCAAACGACGTCTTAGTCGGAGGAACACGGATATGAAATATGATGCAGTATTGATAGTGACCTTTGGTGGGCCGGACAAAATGGAGGATGTGATGCCTTTCCTCGAAAATGTCCTGCGCGGCAAAAATGTCCCTCGCGAGCGTATGCTGGAAGTCGCTCATCACTACGAATTGTTTAACGGCAAGAGTCCGATGAATGAGCAGAATGCGGAGCTAAAACAGCTTTTGGAGGCGCGCATGGAGAAAGTTGAGCCGAAGCTGCCGGTCTATGTTGGAAATCGCAATTGGCACCCGATGCTGGAAGACACTATTCGCCAAATGAAAGCAGATGGAGTGAAACGAGCCATGGCCTTTGTGGTGTCTGGTTACAGCTGTTACTCCGGCTGTCGCCAATACCGAGAAGATATTCAGCGCGCCCGGGAGGCTATCGGAGAAGGGGCCCCGGAATTCGTGAAGCTCAGAGTCTTCTTTAATCACCCCTTGTTCGTCGAGGTCAATGCCGAGCATGTGCGCAATAGTCTCGAGAGAATTCCGGAGGCTGAGCGCGCCAATGCGCCTATCCTGTTTACCGCTCACAGCATCCCATCCGCTATGGCTGAAAAGTGTCGTTATGAGGTGCAACTTCAAGAAGCCTCCCGGCTAGTTGCCGAAGCAGTCGGCCACGAGAATTGGCGTTTGGTTTATCAGAGCCGCAGCGGACCGCCGCATCAACCCTGGCTGGAACCCGATGTCTGCGATGTGATTCGCGAGCTCGCGGAGCAGGGCGTAAAGCACGTGGTGATCTCGCCGCTGGGCTTCACGTCGGATCATATGGAGGTGCTTTTCGACCTCGATACCGAGGCCAAAGAGCTGTGTGACGAACTGGGCATACAGATGGAACGTGCACCTGCCGCTGGCAATCATCCGTTGTTCATTGAAATGGTGCACGATCTAATCGCTGAGCGTTTAGAGGATCGGCCGGATCGCCCTGCGATTGGCGCTATGCCCGCCTCCCACGACGTCTGTCCGGAAAACTGCTGTATGCCGCGCTGAGCGCGCTGGCGGCGATCCGATCTTGACTCGTAGGGTCGCCGTCAGGCGATGCTTTGTGGCCCATTTGAGGCGCGACTTAGGCTGGACAGGCTTGGTGGGGTGGGGAATACTTCGCCCTTTACCACACAAGGCGAGAGCAGCATGGATTTGGGACAGTTTTACAGAGAAGAAAACGGCTTAATGTATATCACGCCTGAGCAGGGCAGCCGTTTCGCTAAACAGGTGGCGGGCGACTTTAATCCCATACATGATCCCGATGGGCGCCGCTTTTGCGTGCCGGGTGATTTGCTGTTTGCCCTTATCCTTGATCGGTTTGGCTTGGCACAGCGGATGTCTTGCCGCTTTCACAGCATGGTCGGCCGAGACACTCCGCTACGCTTTGAGCAGGTTGAGAGCGGCCCGATTAAAGTGATGGATGCGGCGGGCAAGGTCGTGCTCGAAGCGACGACCGACGGGGGAATCACGCATGATAAAGATGCGATCAGTGATTTTACCCAGCGTTACGTATCTTTTTCCGGGCTAAACTTTCCGCATTATCTCGACCCGCTAATGCAGGAACACAACGTCATGTTTAATCCCGAGCGCCCGCTCGTGATTTATGACCGGATGGATTTTGCGACCTCCGAGCTGGCCGTGGCGGGGCTGGATCTGGAGCTGGCGGGCTCAAATTTAGAAGTGGATGGAAAGCGAGCGATCGCGCGGCTGAAATTCTCCATTCGCTTATCTGGGCGCGAGGTTGGCACCGGGGCCAAGAAGCTCCTCATCAGTGGTTTACGCCCCTATGACCCCGATGTGATGGCGTCTCTCACCGAAGAGTTCTACCGCCGCAAAAATGCCTTCGAATCGGCAAGCTGACATTTAGCAAGTCTTGCGACCTGCCTTTAAGAGACTCACTTGGGGCTAATCTGGCCCGA
>SLCI01000200.1 GCA_007125875.1 Kiritimatiellia bacterium
GGCCGAAGGGGTCGCGCGATGGTCCGTGCCAGCTACGCCCTATCGCGTTGTTCCGCGGGACGGCGCGGACAAGAGTCCAGCACCGCCCCACGCGCCTAGCGCTAGGCCGCACCTGACCCGTGCCCCGCGCTCAAATTCGTGACCGAATTTGCCCCCTTCGCCCACCGCACAGCACACCTTCGGTTGACCTGCGCGTTTCCTGTAGGGCTCTTCGCTGGAGCGTATCCGCTGTTGATCGCTGGCTCTTTGTAGGCCGACCCTCAGCGGTCGGCGCGTTCCGGCCCAGATTCGCTTGGGAGTAGGTCTTTAGTAGCTGCCGCCGTTAGGCGGTGGAAAGCCCGTATCCTGCATCGCATATCGCGTGCCTCGTCACCCCGGGAGCGCACTCGACGCACAAGCAAACCATCCGCGCTATCCGCGTCATCCGTAGTTCCCCAACGAAAAACGACAAACAAAAAACGAATAACGAAAAGCAAGTCCACTGAGTAACTGTAGGCCGACCCTCAGCGGTCGGCGCGTTCCGGCCCAGATTTGCGTGTACGAGTAAGTATTCGAGTACGGCCTCGGCTTTCCCCAGCGGGGCAGGGGGATAATAGCTTATAAGCTATTATCAAGATGAGGCGAAATCGGACTATAGCTTATAAGCTATTACGCGTTTTTCCGGCGCGGGGGGCGAGAGTCCTGAACGGGAGTAAAGGCCTGGGGTCGGACCACAGGTTTCTCTCGAGGATCAACGACTTGCGACAGCGAATAGGCCCTGTTCGAGGGTTAGAGGCGTTTTTTGCGGGTGTTTTCGGGCTCTAAGTGGCGGGATGCCCGCATGTCGTGCCGGATTCTTCATATGACGCATCGCCTTACGGCGACCCTACGAGCGGGGAGGCTGGTAGGGACGCCGTGAGGCGTTTCTTTATCCTGCAGACTCGGCTCGCGGGCGGGACGGCCGATTACGAGTAGGATTAAGATTATGATCATGATCTGGTGTGCTGACCACCTCTGCTCTTTGAGCATCTTCGTCATGCCCTCAGCAGAATGCATTCGGCCTTTCCCTCACGATATTCTTGACTTCACGTTGGGGTAGGGCGACCCTTTATAGTCATGAGTACAGCCACAGTTAAGTCAGAATTATACGCCATTGCAGAACGGATTTCCGAGGCTGCTTCATACGATGATGCCATGTACCAACTATATGTGCGCATGAAGATCGCCAAGGGGCGGCAGGCTGCTGATAAGGGTCGTGTCTTACCTCATGATGAGGTAAAGAGCAGGTATCTTAAGTGACGACTGGCATCGTTTGGACGGAGCCTGCTGTATCAGATTTGGACAGCATTCACGCATACATATCTCGCGACTCGACGGTCTATGCTGATTCGGTGCTTGCTGAGATCTTTGACGCGAGTGACCGATTAATTGATTATCCCGAATCTGGACGCGTCGTTCCCGAGATTGATGACGCGTCGATAAGAGAATTAATCGTGGGCAATTACCGTGTAATGTATGAGCTTTGCCATGGCGGGATTCAAATTCTCGCTGTTATTCATGGCGCACGGAAGTTCCCAAACTCGTGAGATTATCGAACAACTCGCTTCATTCCCGCATCGCGTTGTTCTGGCCGGAAAGCCCATCGCCTTACGGCGACCCTACGAGCGGGGAGGCTGGTAGGGACGCCGTGAGGCGTTTCTTTTTCCCTCCTGGCCCGGCTCGCGGGCAAGGCGGCCGATTATGATTAAGATTATGAGGTAGCGTGCCGGTGCGCTGACCCTCCCTCGGGCGGTTTTCCAACGATTGGAAAAACTGCCCAAAATTTTTCCAACGATTGGAAAAACGGGCCGAAAAGTTTCCAACGATTGGAAAAAGTCCGGAAAAAAGTTCCAACGATTGGAAAATCGCGATTTTTTTCTTCCAACGATTGGAAAACCCGCCTGTGCGGTCCCAAAACGTCCGATTCGATTTTTGGGGAAAGTTATTGACGTTGGGTGGGGTAATGTGGTGTAAAGTGGGGCAGGTGATAGGTGGTATGGAGTCAATGAACACAACAGTAGTGGGATCTGCGGCGGAGGGCGTTTTCGTCAGCCGCTATGAACACACGCTGGATTCCAAGAAAAGACTGACTATCCCGTCAGATTGGCGCGAGCTGGCGGGTGAGCCGAAACGGTTGTTTGTGCTCCCCGGTGTTAACGACAAGTGCCTGTGCGTTTATCCCGCTCGTGAAATGACTAGGCGTATGGAGAGGCTCCGCAATCTTTCCATCGCCGATGAGAAGGGTCGGCAACTTGCCCGGACACTCGCCTCTCGCTCCGATCTGGTGCCTTGGGATAGCCAAGGCCGTATTCGCGTTAAAGATGAACTCCTGGATTTTGCCGGTATCTCCAGCCACGCGATGCTGGTCGGCACGTTTGATGGTTTTGAAATTTGGGATCCGGACACCTGGCGCGAGCTGGAGGGGTCAGTGGATCAAAGTGGTTTAGGTGAGGCGGCCCGTTACGTGGGCTTCTGATCCGTATGAATCGATAGATGAGCCCCGTGAAGGGGACAAGAAGGGGAACGAGATGAGTATGCATCGCATCGCAGAGTGCCTGAAATGGAATAAGGCGTTGGACGGGAATCCCGAGGACCAGCGCTGGTTTGCGGTTCCTGAAAAGAACTTCAAGGTCCGCTATCAGCTCTGGCAGAGCGATTCGGACAGCGCCGCGCTGTTCACGTCGGCGACCCGTAACCGCGCGCGTAACGGAATTATGAGCCGCTTCATGCTCTAAAGGTGCGTGATGCATGATCCGGTACTGTGTGACGAGGTGGTCGCGGCCTTGGTCACAGGTCCTGGCGGGCGCTACATCGATGCGACGCTGGGGGACGGCGGACATGCGTTGGCCCTCTTGAAGGCCGCGGGGGACGACGGAGCGGTGCTGGGTTTGGATCGCGATGCGGTCGCGATTGAGGCGGCGACGAAGCGATTGAGCGATTTTGGGGAGCGGTTTCAGACCGCTCAAACGAATTTTGGGGCATTGAGCGAGGTGGCGGAACGGACGGGGTTCAATGCGGTTGACGGTGTGCTCTTTGATTTAGGGGTTCGATCGAACCAGTTGGACGAGGCCGAACGCGGGTTCAGCTTCATGCGGGAAGGTCCGTTGGACATGCGCATGGATCAAGGCCAAGCGGATACGGCGGCCCGCTGGGTGAACGAGGCGAACGAGGCCGATCTCGCCCAGGTTTTTTGGAAATTAGGCGAGGAGCGCGCTTCGCGCCGGATCGCGAAGGCGATTGTGGCGCGGCGAGCCGAGCGGCCGTTCGAACAGACGCTGGATTTGGCGGAAGTGATCAGCGAAGCCACCGGCGGACGGCGCGGCCGGATTCATCCCGCCACGCGAGCGTTTATGGCGCTGCGGATGGTGGTGAATCAGGAGCTGGAAGAGATCGAGGCCGGCCTGGCAGGTGCGATTCAGTGTCTGAAGCCGGGTGGCCGGCTGGCGGTGATTACGTATCACAGCATTGAAGACCGATTAGTGAAGCGAATTTTGGCCCGGCATATCGGGCGTTGGGAAAGTTTACAGGCGGGCGGAAGGGTTTGGATCGGCGACATGCCGCGGATGGAGCGGGTGACGCGTAAACCCTTGATCCCGACGACAGAAGAATTAGAGCAGAACGCGAGAGCAAGATCCGCCAAGTTGCGGATCGTGGAGAGGAGCGAATCATGAAACGACGCAAACGCAATCGTAAGAAGCAGGCCCAGGGATTCGTGTTCCCGGTGCCGCTGGCGCTCTTTCTGGTCCTGGTGACAGTGATCAGCATGACCTATCTTTGGATGCAGGGCCGGGCCGAGGCCGCCGGCATTCGGATTCAGCAATTGGAAACGCAGCGTCATCGTGTCGGCCAAGTGCGCCAGGATGAAGAGCGTAAGTGGGCGCAACTGAAGACGCTGCCCAACGTGCGGCAGGCGGTGGCCCGCCACAATTTGGGTATGGATTGGGTGCCCGATCATCGCGTGGTTCACTTGTATCGTCCGCATCTCGATGGTGATTCATTTCTATACGGCGACTTCGCCAGTGTGACGGGAACGCGAATGAATGATTGAGCCTGCCTATAAGGCCCGCATGGGATTCATCATCCTGAGCGGCATCTTGATGTTAGGAGGGCTAGGCTATCGTCTGGCCTTTCTGCATTTAGGGCCTAATCAGGAACGTGAAGAGCGGATCATGTCGCTGCGCCAGTCGGAGCGGGTGATCGCGGCGGAGCGTGGTCGTATTCTGGATCGGCGCGGCAACACGTTGGCGATGGATCTGATCACGCAGGACGTCTCGATTGATCCGGTAGTGATCCAGCAACGCGGTCACGGCGATTTCATTGCGGCGCATCTGGCCCGATTGCTGCAGGTGCCGCCGGCAATGATTCAGGAACGCATGACACGGGAAGGTCGGCGCTATGAATTGATCAAGCCGCGCGTGCATCAGGATGTCGCGGATCAGATCAGCCGTATGCAGTTGCATGGCGTGAATTTCACGGAAGTGATGACCCGTTTCTATACGCAGGGCCCGTTAATGAGTCACGTGCTCGGCTTCACCAACTTGGAAGGCATCGGCAGTGCCGGGATCGAGCAGCATTTGCATTCCAGCTTGCGCGGCACGCCTGGCTGGCGCGTGACGGAGCGGGA